>JASHTT010000272.1 GCA_030040415.1 Streptosporangiaceae bacterium
AGCCGGGCCGTGCTGTCCTGCAACAGCACCGACAGCCTGATCACGTCGCCGGCCTGAGTGTGCTGCACGGCGTTTTCGAGCATGGCGTCAACCGCCAGTCCGATTCGCTCGCGGTCCGCGTGCACCGTCGCCTGGTCCAGTCGGCCGAGCTGCCACTGCCGGTCGGCCGTCGGCTGCCAGCGCCGCAGCATCTCGACTGCGAACAGCTCGAGCGCCACGGGCTCACGGAGCAAGAAGTCCGTGTTCTGTGACGCGGCGAGCAGCAGCATCCGCTCGCTGAGCCGCCGGAGCCGGTCGAGTTCGGTAAGCACGACCCTGATGTCGCGTTTGTCGCGCTCATCGGTGAGGCCGCGTTCGAGCAGCTCGGCGTGTCCGAGCGCGATCGTGATGGGCGTCTTGAGCTGGTGCGACGCGTCTTGCAGCAGATTCCGCTCGGCGGCCATCAGCTTGGCGCACTGTTCGTTACGGTCGGCTCGCTCGGCCTCGGCAGCGAGCCGCCGGTGGCCGTGCCAGATCAGCAGGCCAAGCATCGCCGCCAGCATCGGTATCTCGGCCAGCTCGTCGGTCGGCTCGGCACCGCGCATGATCGCCAGGCCGATAGCGGCTGCGCTGCTGACCGTGACCGCCGCGGCCAGCCAGGCGGCCGCGGCGGTTTGCGGCAGCCGGAAGCTGTAGAGCACGGCAAAGGTGATCCAGATGAGGCTAAGCGGGACCACCGCCCAGCGAGAGAACAGCACGATCGCGACAAGCCCGACTACCCAGAGCAGCACCCAGACCGGGTCGAGCAGCCCTGGCCTGCTCCGGTGCCCGGCGTCGTGCTCGCGGGTGACGGCCGCGAGGGCGTGGCCGAAAACCCCGGAAAGGGCAGCGGATACCCGGCGGCCCGGTGCCGAGAGCGCAGCGCCCACGCGGCGGCCCGGTGCCGAGAGCGCAGCGGGCAGGCGGCGGAGCCCGTTCTCGGCTGGGCTAAGCCGCGAGCTGATAGCCGGCACCGCGCACCGTCTTGATCAGGTGGAACCCGAGCTTCGACCGCAGCCGCCGGACGCACACGTCCACGACATTCGAGCCCGGGTCGAAGTCGATCCCCCACACGGTGGCCAGCAGCTCGTCCTTCGACACCGACCGGCCCGCGTGCTCCATGAGCTCTCGGAGCAGGAGGAACTCCAGCCGGGTGAGCGGTACCGGGCCGACGCCCGCATCTGCCTGCAGCCTGCCGAGGTCCAGTACGAGGTGCCCGGACCTGAGCACTTCGTGCGGCTGCAGCACACTCCTTATCTGCACGCGCACCCTCGCCAGCAGCTCATCGAGCGAGAACGGCTTGGTCAAGTAGTCGCGAGCGCCGAGGTTGAGGCACTCGACCTTGGTGGTCACGTCTGCCAGGCAGGAGAGCACCAGCACTGGTTGTTCTGGCCGTTCGTCATGCAATCTCGCCAGCAGGCCGCGGCCGTCAGTGCCGGCCATCACCAGGTCAAGAATGACCAGCTGGAAGCTTCCATCGAGCGCCTTGTCGAGCCCACTGTCCGCATCGCAGGCGACATCGAGTTCGTAGCCTGCATCCGCCAGCGCGCGAATGACGAAGCTACGTATGTCGGGCTCATCGTCGATGACCAGGATGCGGGGCCTGGTCTGCGGGGCCGACGAGCCAGGAGACATTTCGCTCATAGCAACTATTTTAGGCTATCGGTTGAAAAGTCCGAGGTCGGGTGCGGTCTTCCTGCGGTCCGACAACCACTGATGACCGTCGTACTCCTTCTGGGCCTTCCTGGTCAAGGTGCGGTTGCGCGTTTCCCCAAACGATTGCATAACGACCCTGCGATGCGCTAGGGGCGAGCGCCCTCGGTAGCCGGGTTGCCTGCCGGCGCAGAGTAGCGGTCTCAGTACTGCTACAAATCGTTACTACCCGGCAGTACGCATGACAATTTCGTCATTCAGCGCTGCCGCTCTTGCGCCGGCCGAGACAGCGCCACGACGATCAGACACGTCCATGTGCGAAGCGTTAACCGTGCTTAGTTAACCCGACAGTCGTTCTGCCATGCCCGGAAACTCCCGGACTGGCAGCCCGTGAGGCGAGGTGAGGCCGATGTCATTGGCTGCTCGCGTCGCTACCCTTGTGCTGGCATTTCTTGCCGTGGTAGCGGTCGCGTTGTTCGTTGTCTTTCATTACTTCCTTGGCGGCCCGACCACTATCGACTTCTCCTCCGGTGTGAAGGCCGACACCGGCGCGACAGTGCACATCACGCTTCAGGAAGACCCGCAGAACACTGTCAGCACGCACCCGGACTGGGTTTCGTACTTCATCAAGAGCCCGAAGACCGGTGGCTGGGTGCACACCACGCTGTTCAAGGTGCCAGCCGGCAGCCGGATCGACGTGACGATCCTCGGCTACGACGGCTGCACTCCGTTGCGCAACCCTTACTGGGGCAAGATCACCGGGACCATCGGCCAGACCGTGAACGTCAACGGTGAGACCGTCTCCCAGCTCAACTCGTGGGCAGGCTGCAACGTCGCGCACACGTTCTCGATGCCGGGCATCGGCCTTAACGTGCCGGTGAAGTCGCCACCGCTGACTGCAACGCTGTGTGGCACGTCGCCCTGCACGTCGGGCCCGCACTCGGTGGAAACGTTCAGCTTCATGTCACCGAAGGTGACGGGCAGCTACTTCTGGCAGTGCCGCATCCCGTGCGGTGGCGGCTTCATCGACGGATTCGGCGGTCCCATGCAGACGATCGGATTCATGACAGGCAACATGGTGGTGACCGACTAATGGCCGCTGACGCCGCCGAACCGCGCGAGGCAGGATCGGGCGGGCCGAACCACGGCCTGCGCATCTTCCTCATGTGGCTGCCCGTCTCGCTGGCAGCAGACTTGCTCATCTGGTTCGTCTGGGGCCCTCATCTGCCGCCTGGCGACATGTCGACGTCGGCTGCCAGCCAGCAGTTCGACATTGCCGTGATGGCCGTAATGGCGGCGCCGGTGATGGCGCTCGTGCTGATCTACTTCGGCTACGCACTGGTCGTGTGGCATCGCCGCCCGGGTGACAACACGGACGGACCGCCGATCCACGGCAACAGCAGGGTGCAGGCGAGCTGGATCATCTGCACCTCGGCGCTGGTGCTCTCGCTCGCAGTGTTCGGCACTTACGAGCTGGTCAACACCCAGGGCGCCGGCGCAGGCGAAGGTCCGAGCGCCATCTGGAAGCCGGGCGGCTCCCCGCTGCAAGTCCAGGTCATCGCGCAGCAGTGGCGGTTCACTTACCGCTACCCGCAGTTCGGCGGCTTCGAGACGACAGCCCTGGTATTGCCGGAAAACACCTGGATTCAGTTCAACGTGACCTCGCTTGACGTGATCCACAGCTTCTGGGCCTACCAGCTCGGCGTGAAGGCAGACGCCAACCCCGGCGTCAACAACATCGCCTACACCAAGCCGATCCAGCTCGGCAGCATCACCGTCCGGTGCGCGGAACTGTGCGGGCTGTGGCACGGCGCCATGTACAACTACGGCTCGGTGGTCAGCCCCGCTGCGTTCCAGAGCTGGGCAAAGAGCACCGAGGTCAAGCTGGCGGCAGTGACCAAGATGCTGCCGCCGTACGCGACCACCTACGACCCGACGGTTATCCCGCAGATCAACAAGGCCATGGCCAAGGCTGGTATCACCGGTGCCAACGGCCTCTACTACCCGCCGGAGGACCCGGTTCAGCCATGAGTAAGTTCTCGCATCCGAACCCCGCGGTGTGCGCCCTGGCCGGCACCGCGGCTGAGACAGCGACGAAGAGGTGACCGATGGCCATCGAGACACAGCCTGAGCGGGCGCAAGGGGCTGGCGGCGGCGGGTCCGCTGCCGTCAGGACGCGGCCGTGGTGGCTCCGGCCCGCCATTCACACGGCAGTCATCGGCGCGGTCATCGGCTACCTGCTCGGCCACCTGATGGGCAACTTCCTGGCCAGCGCGAACGTGGCGACCCAGTACCCGAACCTCGACCTGTCCGACTCCAGCGACCTGCCGATTGTGCTCGGCTACGCCTTCGGCATCGTCGGCTGGGTGGCCGGCCTCGGCGTGTTCAACGACCTGCTGCGGCAGATCGTCGGCAAGCCGACCAACGGCAACCACGTGCCCGAGCACGAGCGCTCCGGACTGGCCCGGTACTTCAGGTACTCGCTGGACCACAAGGTCGTCGGCCTCCAGTACCTGGTCGGGATGATCATCTACTTCTGCACGGCCGGCCTGTTCGCGATGGCGATCCGCACCGAGCTGCTGTCGCCGACGTACCACGCGTTCAGCTCGCAGGTCTACATCGAGATCGTCGGCGAGCACGGCACGATGATGATGATGCTGATGACCTCGGTCATCCTCGGCCCGTTCGGTAACTACCTGGTGCCGATCATGATCGGGTCCAAGCGCGTCGCGTTCCCCCGGATCGAGGCGCTGTCGTTCTGGCTGACGCCGTGCGCGTTCCTCATCCTGCTATCCGGGCTGATGCTCGGCGGGTTCCCGTTCGGCTGGACGGGCTACGCCCCGCTGTCGATCCAGTCCACCGTCGGTGCTGACTCCTACGCGATGGCCTTCGGCCTCATGGGCATCTCGATGATCCTGGCCGGGTTCAACATCATCGTGACTGTCATCTGCTACCGGGCACCCGGCATGCGGTGGAGCAGGATACCGGTCTTCGTCTGGTCGATGATCGCAACCGCGTTCCTCATGGTGCTGGCCGCGCCGGTGCTGGTCGGTGGCATGTACATGCTGATCACCGACAGGACGGTGCAGACCGCGTTCTTCGAGGACTCACTGGGCGGCAGCAGCTACCTGTACCAGAACCTGTTCTGGTTCTTCGGTCATCCCGAGGTGTACATCCTGGCGCTGCCCGGCTTCGGCATCGTGTCGGAGATCATCCCGGTGATGTGCCGCAAGCCGCTGTTCGGCTACCGGGTCGCCGCGGCCGGCATGATCGGCGTCACGCTGCTGAGCTTCTTCGTCTGGCAGCACCACCTGTTCGAC
Source organism: Streptosporangiaceae bacterium (assembly GCA_030040415.1). Classification (GTDB taxonomy): domain Bacteria; phylum Actinomycetota; class Actinomycetes; order Streptosporangiales; family Streptosporangiaceae; genus JAJYUU01. Next base: position 4,992 of record JASHTT010000272.1, read on the forward strand.
AGCGGCATCAACCCGGACATGCGGCCGCTGTTCATGCTGACCACCGAGCTGATCTCGATCCCGACCGGGTTCATCTACCTGGTCGCGATGGGCACGTTCTGGAAGGCGAAGATCCAGCTGACCGTGCCGATGCTGTTCGCCATCGCCTTGTACTTTAACTTCCTCATCGGCGGGATCTCCGGCGTGTTCCTGTCCGACGTGCCGGTCGACACCACCAGCCACGGCAGCTTCTTCGTGATGGCGCACTTCCACTACACGATCATGGGCGGGCTCATTTTCGCCTTCTTCGGCGCCATCTACTACTGGCTGCCCAAGATGACCGGCATCAAGCTGAACGAGACGCTCGGCAAGGTCCACTTCTGGACCATGTTCATCTTTTTCAACTCGACCTTCCTGCCGCTGTTCGCGGTCGGCGAGCTCGGCCAGCCCCGGCGGGTGTTCGAATACGCGCTCAACCTCCAGACGCTGAACGACTGGGTATCGATCTCCGCGTTCTTGCTCGCCGGGTCGATGCTCATCTTCCTGTACAACTTCGTCATGTCGACGCTGTTCTGGCGGGAGCGCGAGACGGGTAACCCGTGGCAGTCCCGCGGCCTGGAATGGCAGGTCGCCTCGCCTCCGCCGCCGTACAACTTCGAGCACATCCCGGTGGTCCTGTCTGGTCCGTATGAGTACGGCGATCCCAAGGCGCTGCCCGTCGCCGACCTGAACCCGCCCGCCGGCTTGATCAGCGGCGCACTGGCCGGAGCGGAGGCCTGAGGATGACCGACATCACCGCGGGCGGA
>JASHTT010000273.1 GCA_030040415.1 Streptosporangiaceae bacterium
GGCCTGGGCGGGGGAGGGGCCTGGGCGGGGGAGCGGGCTGGGCGGGGGAGCGGGCTGGGCGGGGGAGCGGGCTGGGCGGGGGAGCGGGCCTGGACGCGGGAGCGCGCCCAGGCCCGCGGACGGTTACCTCCCCCGGTGTGGCCGGCTGCCCGGCCACGGCTGCTGATAGGCCCGGTAGGTGTTCACGCCAGCCGGGAACTCAGCGTTGAACAGCAGGCTGCCCGATGGACTGAATTCCGAGAAGTACGGCAGCACTCCCCAGCCCACGAACAGGTCGCGGTTGAGCGTCGTCTGCGCGTTGCCCTCTGCTGCGGCCGATAGGCCCTCGGGCTGGTTATCGGAGGCCACCAGCGTCGCCACCTTCGTGCGGAAGTTCAGCTGCACGGTGATGGCCCGGCTGTACGAGAGCAGCGGGGTGCCGGAGCTCTCGTTGTCGAAGAAGGTGTAGGTGTTCGGTCCCACCTGCTGCGGATCGTGCTGCCAGGCGAAGATCTCCCCTGCGCTGTCCAGCGTCTGGCCCGGGGCGGCGACTTCCTTGAAGGTGCTGTCCTTGCCGCCGAGTTGCCAGTTGATCTGGCCGGTGCGCAGGTTCACGTCGTAGGTCGTCCAGGTGTCGCGGGCGTCGATCAACAGCGTGCCGTTGTCCGCCACCTTGACCGCGTTGATGTGGAACCAGTCCCACGGCGTGCTCGCCGAGGCCGGCAACGGCTGCTCGCTCTGGCTGTACGGGACGTGGTCGGCGCTGTTCCACTGGAACAGGACCTTGCCGGTCTTGATGTTGATTTCCTGCACGATGCCGTCGATCACGGTCTGGTCGGCGGGCCCGCCGATCGACGTGAGGTTTGCCGTCGCGGTGGTGTAGATGAGGATCAGTGCGGTGTTCCACGGCGTGATGAGGAACTCGTGGCCGTCCGCGCTGTAGCCGTTGCCCGCGTTGACCGTCGCGATCTGCTGGTAGTGGTCGTTGTAGATGTAGTCGGTGCCCGACGACAGGCCGCCAAGGCCTGTCCCTTGCCACCAGGTCAGCACGGGCTGGCCGTCGTAGGTCTGGGTCCGGAAGTCGGCCGCGTCCTCACCCACGGGGATGGCGTGGAACCAGATGATCTTGCCGGAGCTCGACAGGATCTCCGGCCCGTTCGCGTACGTGCTCTGGTCGCCATACGGCGCGATGAAGATGTCCCCGTCGACCCTGCTGGCGCTGCCAGTGATGGTCAGCGGCGGTGGTGCGGTCGGCGTGCTGCTAGCTGTCGCCGATCCTGCCGCGAACATGAGGGGAACGAGTGCGGTGGTGGCAACTGCCGCCGCAGCGGCAGCCCGCCTGGTGCCGGTCCTGCTTCGTGCACTGGTTCGTGCCATGCGTCGTTAACCTTCCGTCGTTGGGAACCTGACTACCGGGCTGTCCGGCTCGCAGGCCGGCGCCCAGAGATGAGTCTAGATAAATCCCTAGTAATTCGGAAGGTTTGCTATGGATTAGTGTGTCGGCTGTTCCCCGCGCCGTGCGGTGCCCGCCGGCACGGGTGATGGGTCGGGGGCGACTGCCGGCCCGGGCGCGACCGCCGCGAGTGGCGCCCTTGCCGGGTCGGGGGCGACTGCCGGGTCGGGCGCGACTGCCGGGTTGATGATCACGACGTTGCTGTGGACGTGTCGCCACAACTCGCGCGTCGCGCTCGCGTCCATCAGCGCGGGCAGGCCGCCATGGCTCGGTGCGCCGATGACGATCGTCGTGGCACCGACGTCGTTGGCGTACTGCGCGACCAGGCGGCCGACGGCGCCATGGTCGGGTGCGTGCAGCAGGACCTGGCCGAGTGCCGGGACGCGATGCGCGGCAAGTTCCCGCAGCCGGCTGGCGACGGTCGCCTTCGCGGCGTCAAGGTCCTCGCCCTCGACGCCGGTGTCGCCGGCCGTGACGCCTTCCTGGGCGTGTACCAGGTGCACGGCGCGGCCGCCGGCAGCGGCCAGCCGGCCGGCCGCCTCGGTGACGAGCGACCCGACCGGTGAGGCGTCTATGGCGGCGACGATCACGCCGGTGGCACGCTGGCCCGCGGTCGGCGAGCCGGCAGCCTCAACCGGGACCATGGCGGGCTCCCGGGCGGGGGTCGGCTGCTCGCCGCCGGTCACCCGCTGCGCCTGGACCCGCTCGGCGTCGCCGAGCAGTCGGTGCGCGCTCGACAGGATGGCGATGCCGACCAGCAGGGCCCCGGCCGCGATGAAGAACGGCACGTGGATGTTCAGCGCGACGACGAGCCGGCCGGCCACGTAGGGGGCGATGCCGCCGCCGATGAACCGCACGAAGCTGTAGGCGGCCGAGGCGACCGGCCGTTCCACCGGCGAGACCGTCATGACAGCCTGCGTGGTGACCGTGTTGTTCACGCCGATGAAGATCCCGGACGCGATGACCGCCGGGATCAGCACGGCCCTGTCCGTGGTCCAGATCGCGATGACGGTCACCACCACCGCGAACGCCGCAAGGTTCGCGTACATCGTGCGGGCGATGCCGAACCGCTCCTGCAGCCGCGGTGCGCCGAACACTGCGAAGATGGCGACCAGCACGCCCCAGCCCGTGAAGACGAGGCCCAGCTTGATGGGGCTGAGCTGCATGGGGAACGGCGCGTAACCGAGCACCGTGAAGAAGCCCCAGTTGTAACAGAGTGCGGTCAGCGACATCGTCAGCAGGCCGCGGTGGCGCAGCGCCCGCAACGGCTCGGAGAGCCCGGTCTTCCGCACTGGCGGTGGCGTGCGCTCGACGAGGACCACCGTGGCGACTAGCGCTATCGACATGAGCCCGGCCACACCGTAGAACGGGCCACGCCAGCTGATCTCGCCGAGCGCGCCGCCAACAAGCGGTCCCATAGCTATGCCGAGGCCGAGTGCGGTCTCGTAG
>JASHTT010000274.1 GCA_030040415.1 Streptosporangiaceae bacterium
ACGGCGATCAGGGAGCGCTTCTCCGGACCGGTGGGCGACGGCAACGCAGCGGCCGCCCGCGCGGCCTACGCAGCCGCGCTCCAGTTCGGCTGGCCCGGTACCGAAGCGCAGCGCACAGACGGCGCACCTCGGGGGTCTTCGGGGGGTCGCGCCCCCGGGGCTGCGCCCCCCGGAGCGGCGCGGCAGATGGAGGGCTCGCGCGGGGTGGCCGAGGCGGTGGCTCTGTGCCGCCCGGAGGTGATCTGCGCTTACCCGATCTCGCCGCAGACCCACATCGTGGAGGCGCTGGCCACGCTGGTCAAGTCCGGCCGCCTGGCGCCGTGTGAGTTCATCAACGTGGAGTCGGAGTTCGCCGCGATGTCGGTCGCGATCGGCGCATCGGCGACCGGAGCGCGCGCCTACACGGCGACGGCGAGCCAGGGCCTGCTGTATATGACCGAGGCGCTGTACAACGCGGCCGGGCTAGGCCTGCCAATCGTGATGACGGTGGCCAACCGGGCGATCGGCGCCCCGATCAACATCTGGAACGACCAGAGCGACTCGATGTCGCAGCGCGACTCGGGCTGGATCCAGCTCTACGCCCGGGACAACCAGGAGGCTCTCGACCTGCAGATCCAGGCATTCCGCATCGCCGAGGAGGTGTCCCTGCCGGTGATGGTGTGCATGGACGGTTTCGTCCTCACGCACGCGCACGAGCGGCTGGAGATCCCCGGCCAGCAGCAGGTCGACGAGTTCCTGCCGCGCTACGAACCGCGCCAGCTGCTCGACCCGGACGACCCCGTGTCGATCGGCGCGATGGTCGGGCCCGAGGCTTTCACCGAAGTCCGCTACCTGGCGCACGCCCGGCAGAACCAGGCGCTCGAGCTGATCCCGCAGGTCGCCGCCGAGTTCGCGGCGCGGTTCGGCCGCGACTCCGGCGGCCTGGTGCATCGCTACCGCACCGACGACGCGCAGACCGTAGTCGTGGCGCTCGGTTCCGTGCTCGGCACGATCGAGGATGTCGTCGACGAGCTACGTGCGGCCGGCACGAAGATCGGCGCGCTCGGCATCACGTCGTTCCGGCCGTTCCCGCTCGAGGAGGTGCGGGAGGCGCTGCGCGGCGCGGACCGCGTCGTCGTGCTCGAGCGGGCGCTGGCCGTGGGCATCGGCGGCATCGTCGCGGCGAACGTCCGGATGGCCTTGTCGGGAATCACCCTGCACGGCTACACGGTCATCGCCGGGCTGGGTGGCCGGGCCATCACCAAGGCCTCGCTGCGCGACCTGTTCGGCAAGGCCGAGCGCGACGAACTCGAGCCGCTGACCTTCCTCGACCTGAACACCGAGCTCGTGCAGCGCGAACTGGACCGGGTGGCCGCGAGGCGCAGGTCCGGCCCAGCCGCCGAGAACATCCTGCGCGATCTGGGAGCAGTCGCGCACAAGATCGGATAGGAGCCGACACGATGCCAGTGCAGCCGGTCAAGTTCTACCAGGTCGGCAGCTTCGCGGTGGGCAACAGGCTGCTCGCCGACGACGACCGCTCGGTGCAGTCGGAGCCCGGTCGCGCCAACTCGCTCACCTGCGGGCACCGCGCCTGCCAGCGCTGCGGTGAGGCACTCGGCGCCCGGTACGCGCTGGACGCGGCGATGCGCGCGACAAGCCGCCAGATGGTCGCCGTCAACGCCACCGGCTGCCTGGAAGTGTTCTCCACCCCGTACCCGGAGACGTCCTGGCAGATCCCGTGGATTCATTCCCTTTTCGGGAACGCGCCAGCAGTCGCAACTGGCGTCGCGGCCGCACTGCGTGCCAAGGGCCGGTCAGACGTCCGTGTCGTGGGCCAGGCAGGCGACGGCGGCACCGTAGACATCGGCATGGCCTGCCTGTCCGGCATGTTCGAGCGCAACGACGACGTGCTGTTCATCTGCTACGACAACGAGGCGTACATGAACACCGGGGTGCAACGCTCGGGCGCCACTCCCCCGGCGGCCAGGACCGCGACCACCCCGGCGGTCGGGCCGGAGCCGGGTAACAGGTTCGGCCAGGGCAAGAACGTGCCGCTGATCGCGATGGCGCACGAGATCCCGTATGTGGCCACGGCGACCGTGGCAGGCCTGCGCGACCTGGAGTACAAGGTGCGCCGGGCGATGGAGTTTCGCGGCGCGCGGTACCTGCACGTGCTGGTGCCGTGCCCGCTGGGCTGGGGCAGCGCGGCGGGCGACACCATCAAGATCGCCAGGCTGGCCGAGCAGACCGGGTTGTTCCCAGTGTTCGAGGCCGAGGCGGGCGAGTTGGTCAGCGCGACCAAGATCCGTAAGAAGGCGCCGGTCGAGGATTACCTGCGGTTGCAAACCAGGTACGCGCACCTGTTCAAGTCACCGGAAGGCGCCGCGACCATAGCAAGACTGCAGCGCATTGCCGACCGCAACATCGCCAGGTTCGGCTTGCTCGACACCGACGCCGCACCCGGGCCAGCTGCTGAGGAGACACCGTGATGGATAAGCCGTTCGCGATCACCCTGGACGTCGGGTCGAGCCTGGCCAACAAGACCGGGGCTTGGCGCACCGAGCGGCCGGTCTACGTGGACCTGATGCCGCCGTGCAACCACGCGTGCCCGGCGGGCGAGAACATCCAGCAGTGGCTCTACCGCGCCGAAGACGGCAGCTACGAACCTGCCTGGCGGCAGATCATGCAGGACAACCCGCTGCCGGCGACCATGGGGCGGGTCTGCTACCGGCCATGCGAGACCGCGTGTAACCGGGCGCAGCTAGACGCCGCTGTCGGCATCAACTCGGTCGAGCGCTTCCTCGGCGACGAAGCGATCAGGCACGGCTGGACCGTCCCGGTCACCGCGGCGGCCAGTGGCAAGCGGGTGCTGGTCGTGGGCGCCGGCCCGTCGGGCTTGTCCGCCGCCTACCACCTGCGGCTGCTCGGTCACGAGGTCACACTGCGCGACTCAGCCCCGGTGGCCGGGGGGATGATGCGCTTCGGCATCCCCGCCTACCGGCTGCCACGGCAGACGCTGGACGCCGAGGTGGACAGGATCCTCGCGATGGGCGTCACGCTGGACGCTGGCCGGCCGGTCACCGACCTGCTCGGGGAAATGCGTGACGGCGGCTTCGACGCGGCGTTCCTCGCGGTCGGCGCGCAGCGCGGCAAGCGAGCCTACATCCCGGCCGGCGACTCCGCGAAGATCCTGGACGCGGTCGCGCTGCTGCACGCGACGGCGGACGCCGAGCCGCCGCAACTCGGCCGGCGGGTCGCGGTCTACGGCGGCGGCGACACCGCGATGGACGCCGCGCGGACGGCGCGCCGGCTCGGTGCCACCGACGCGGTGATCGTCTACCGGCGCACCAGGGAGCGGATGCCCGCGCACGACGTGGAAGTCGAGGAGGCGACCGAAGAGGGCGTGCGGATGATGTGGCTGTCCACGATCGCCCGTGCCGACGAGGGGAAGCTGACCATCGAGAGGATGATGCTCGACGAATCCGGGTTCCCGCAGCCGACTGGCGAGTTCGAGGAACTCGAGGCGGATTCGGTGGTGCTCGCGCTCGGTCAGGAGGCCGAGCTGTCCCTGCTCGACGGCGTGGACGGCATCACGGTCGCCGATGGCGTCGTCCAGGTGGGGCCCGACCTGATGACCGGCCATCCGGGCATCTTCGCCGGCGGCGACATGATCCCGGCCGATCGCACCGTGACCGTCGCGATCGGACATGGCAAGAAAGCTGCCCGTGGCATCGACGCATGGCTGCGCGGTGACCGGGGCGGCGGTACTGGCCGCGCCGCCGACGGCGGCGCGGCCAGTCACGCACCGCAGCGGCTCGCCGACTTCGACAGGCTGAACAGCTGGTATTACTCCGACGCCCCGGCGACCGTGCGGCCCCAGCTGGATGCGGCCCGGAGGATCTCCACTTTCGACGAGATCACCGGCGGGCTTGACGAGTCCACTGCGCTGTTCGAGGCCCGGCGCTGCCTGTCCTGCGGCAACTGCTTCGAGTGCGACAACTGCTACGGCGTGTGCCCGGACAACGCGGTGATCAAGCTCGGAGCCGGCCAGCGGTATGAGATTGACCTGGACTACTGCAAGGGTTGCGGCATCTGCGCCAGCGAGTGTCCGTGCGGCGCCATCGACATGGTGACCGAGCGGATCTGACAGCGCGGGAGTTTCGGCCCTGGCCAGCCAGGACCTTGGTCCTCAGCCAGCCCCGCGGCAGCGGCTAACGTGTACTGAGAACCGGGAGAGGCGCGTTCCCTTATACGTGAGCGAGGACAACGGCGGATGACGGAGCCAACGCAGGCCAAGGCAGCCATCAAGGTGTTTCTGCTGGACGACCACGAGATCGTGCGGCGAGGCGTCAAGGACATGCTCGAGGCCGAGCCGGGCATCACGGTCATCGGCGAGGCCGGGACGGCGGCCTCCGCGCTCGCCAGGATCCCGGCGCTGCGACCCGACGTCGCCGTGCTCGACGTCCGGCTGCCCGACGGCGACGGGGTAAGCGTCTGCCGGGAGATCCGGTCCATGATGCCAGAGGTGGCCTGCCTGATGCTGACCTCGTTCGGCGACGACGAGGCGCTATTCGACGCGATCATGGCGGGAGCGGCCGGCTACGTGCTCAAGCAGATCCGCGGCACCGACCTGGTTGGCGCCGTGCGGACCGTCGCGTCCGGCGAGTCGATGCTGGACCCTGAGGCCGCGAGCAAGGTTATGGCGCGGATGCGGGAGCAGGCGACCAAGGCCGATCCGCTAGCCGGGCTGACCGCCCAGGAGCGCAGGATCCTCGAGCTCATCGGCGAGGGCCTCACCAACCGGCAGATCGGCGAGCAGATGTTCCTGGCGGAGAAGACGGTGAAGAACTACGTCTCCTCGCTGTTCGCCAAGCTCGGCATGGAACGGCGTACCCAGGCTGCGGCCTTCGCGTCGCGGGTGTTCGAGCACGACGACGATCAGCCGTCGCACCACTACGGCGCGAGGTAACGACCGCCGGGCAGGACCGGGGTCATCTCGGGCCCGAGCTCGTACAGCAATGGGCTGCCGGTCGGCACGTTCAGCCTCGCGACCTGCTCCGCTGACAGCCGATCCAGATGCTTGATCAGTGCGCGGAGCGTGTTGCCGTGGGAGACCACAAGCACGCAACCGTTGCCGCGCACATCCGGGACTATCGCGTCGTACCAGTACGGCAGCAGCCTGTTCGTCACGTCCTTCAGTGACTCGGTCACGGGTCGCGCCTCGGCCGGGATCACGGCGTAGCGCGCGTCGTTGAACTGCGAGTACTGGCCGTCGGCCGGCATCGGCGGCGGGGCGTTGTCGAAGGACCTCCGCCAGGCCATGAACTGCTCCTCGCCGTACTGCGCGAGCACGTCATCCTTGTTCTTGCCCTGCAGCGCGCCGTAGTGGTTGGAGTTGAGCCGCCACGACCGGCGGACCGGGATCCAGTCCCGGTCACACTCTGCCAGCGCGAGGTCCGCGGTCTGGATCGTGCGCCGCTGCACGGAGGTGTGCACGACATCGGGCAGCAGGCCAGCCGCGGCCAGCAGACCGCCGGCCCGGACTGCCTCCCGCTCTCCCGCGGCGGACAGCGGCACGTTCACCCAGCCGGTGAACTGGTTCTTCTCGTTCCACTCGCTCTCGCCGTGGCGCAGCAGGACCAGGCTGTACACAGCAGCGCGCCGCATCGCCGGGCCGCTACGAGATGTGCGTGCCGATGAGGTGACCTATCCCGAACGTGATGGCCGCGGCCGCCACGCCGAACAGCAGCTGGCGCAGCGCCGACTTGACCATCGACCGTCCGTTGAGCAGGCCGATGCCACCGCCGACGGCGAGCATCGCGAGCGCGGCCAGCACGATCGCCGCGACGAGCGCGGCGGCACCGCCGCCGATCAGGTACGGCAGCACGACAACGAAGGCGCCCAGCGCGAACGTGAGCAGGCTGGAGACCGCGGCCGACCACGGCGAGCCGAGCGAACTCGGGTCCAGGCCGAGTTCCTCGCGGGCAAGCGTGTCGAGCGCCACCCTGCGGTCCGACATGATCCGGTCGGCGAGCGTCTCGGCCTCGGCCTTGCTCAGTCCCTTGGCCCGGTAGAGCAGTGCAAGCTCGGCGCGCTCTTCCTCCGGGTTCTCCTCGAGTTCCTGTGCCTCCAGGGAGATCTCGCGCTCGTACATCTCCCGCTGGCTCGCCATCGAGACGTATTCCCCGGCCGCCATTGAGAACGACCCGGCCAGCAGCCCGGCCACGCCGGCCAGCAGCACCGCGGTATGCCCGGCGTTCGACCCGGCGAAGCCCATGACCAGCGAGGTATTGGAGACCAGGCCGTCGCTCACGCCGAACACGCCGGCCCGCAGGGCGCCGGACCTGTCGCCGCGATGCCAGCCCTCACGCCGCGCTATCTGCTCTCTCGGCCCCGGCTTCCCGCCTCCGGCAAGCCTGGACAGCGTTCTCGCGTGCCCGCGCTCGTCGTCGGCCATGCCCGGCGCAGCGTCCGGGTCGACGTCGTAGATGCCCGCGTCGGTGCGCTCGGCCCGCTCGATCATCGGCAGCACGGCCTGGGTGGACATCCTCCTGGCGGCCGTGGCGAGCACCCTTGTCCGCAGGCTCGGCCCGCCCGGCGGTGGTACCGCCTGGCCGGCTTCGGTCAGCTTCTCTTCCCAGTGCGTCGCATGCCTGAGCTCGACCTTCGCCAGCTCCTGCAGGATCTCGCGGCGCTCGCCCGACTCGTTCTCGGCGAGCCGCGAGTACAGCGCGGCAGCGTCCCGCTCGCTGGCAAGAAGCTCGCGCCAGCGCTTGATCCGCCCGGGATCGACGGGGCTAGAGCCGTCCATACAGGTCTCCTCGCTGGTGGCGGCCCGATGTGGCTACGAGCCTATCCCGGCGGCTGTGGCCGGCCGGGCTGACAGCCGCGGCCGACCGGACTCACGGCCGCGGCCGGCCTGGCCTAGCTGCCGCGGCCGGCCTGGCCCCTCGCCCGCACCGCGGTCGCGGCGCAAACCACATA
>JASHTT010000275.1 GCA_030040415.1 Streptosporangiaceae bacterium
ACCATTCACCGGAGCGAGGGACGTGTGTCGTGGACCGCCACTGCGACCAGCAAGGCAGGCGTGACGGCCACGGTGCGCGGCAAGATCTACCTGATCGACTTCTACGTCGCCGGGGTGCCGCTGCGGGACGGCCGGTACCTGGTCACGGTCGGGCATACCTACACCGTCGTGGCCTACCTGGACGGCGCCACCACCGCGCCGCAGTACGTGTACGCCGCTCCCGACGGCGTCACGCCGCACCCGGCCGGCCCGAAGATGACCAGGATCGGCAAGTGGCTGTGGGCCATTCGCACCTCCATCACCACCAGCATGGACCGCAAATACGAGAACTGGACCCTCGGCGTCCTGGAAGGCAAGACCCTGCACCTGATCCAGGTCACCCTCCAGCGCTGACCGGCCTGCATCCGCGACGAACAAAGATAGGCAATTCCGCCCATGCGCTTTCGGTTCTGGCGCGCCTACAGTTCGGTCGAGGGGAGGCGCAGACACCCAAGGGGGCACAGGGAGGAGCGATAGACGTGAGCGGGACGACGGTCGCGAACGGCGCGCTGTGCCGGGCCCGGTGCGGAGGCCGAGAGGCAGCCGCCGGGGCGGCGAGCGGCCAGAGGCGCCGGGTGCTAGCAGGCCATTTGCATCTGCTAGCACCCGGTGGGAAAATTACGTCATGAGCCCGGGCAAGGTCAGTGCGATCGGCTCGTACATCAGGGAGCAGCGCGAGCAGGCGAAGATATCGCTGCGCCAGTTGGCACAGGCTGCGGGCATCTCGAACCCGTACCTGAGCCAGATTGAGCGCGGCCTGCGTCGCCCGAGCGCGGACATCCTCCAGCAGATCGCCAAGGGGCTGCGGATCTCAGCAGAGGCTCTCTACGTGCAGGCCGGCTTCCTGGAAGACCGGCCGCCGGGCTCGGCGGTCCGTGAGTCGGTGCTGACGGACGCGGAACTGACAGAGCGCCAGAAGCAGATGTTGATCGAGATTTACGACTCATTCCGGCGGGAGACCGCCATGATGCGGGCCGCCGACGCGGAACTGGCTGAGGACCAGGCCGGGCTGGCGCCGGATGCCGCGGAGCTGACCTGGCCGGAGAGCATCAGTTCGGCCGCCGTGGAAGGCCAGCCGGACAGGCTCGCGATCGCCGGTCCCGACGACGAGCCTGCGCCGGAGTCCTCGCCGAACGGCGTTGTGCACGAGTACACGCCAGACGACGGGACCGGGTAGCGTTGAAGCGTGTTTAGTTTCAGCGGCTACGGTCCAGTCGACTACTTCTTTTACGCCCTTATGGTTGGGGCTTTCGTGATCGAGGCGTGGGCTTTTATAGACGCTATTCGTCACCCGAAGGGCGCCTACACCGCGGCCAGCAAGCAGACGAAGCCGCTCTGGATGATCATCCTCGGCGTCGCGCTGGTCATCGGCATCGGCGGCGTGACCCAGCAGATCGGCCTGTTTACCAGCTTCCTCGCGCTGCCGATCATCGCATTTGTCGCCGCAGCGATCTACCTGGTCGACGTCCGGCCTAAGGTCAGGTCGGTCCGGCCAGGGCAGCGCCAGGGACCATACGGTCCCTGGTAACTGCCATATTCCGGGAACGGGGCACCAGAGATGACCGATCAATGGCGCACGCACCGGCTTGAGCTGGATGACCAGACGTTGCGCGAGTGGGACGCGGTCGTACTCTCCAGCAGCGACGAGGGGATCGTGCTCGACCGGTCCGCCTTCTACCCCGGGGGCGGCGGGCAGCCACCCGACGAGGGCGTGCTGCTGTGGGGCGGCGTGCAGACCCGGATCGTCGGCGCACGTAAAGGCGATGACCTCTACCTGATCGCGGCAGAGGGGGACCCGGCGCCGCCGCCAGGCACCGCGGTTCGCGGTGCCTTGGCAGATGAGCGGCGAACCGCGCTGATGCGCACCCACTCAGGGTTGCACGTGCTCTGCGGTGTCGTGTTCAGGGACTACGGCTCGCTGGTCACCGGCGGCAACATGGAACCGCTCACGGCCCGGATGGACTTCGACATGCCCGAGCTGCCGCCCGGTTTCAAGGAGGCGGTGGAGGCCGCGTGCAACGCCGAGGTGGCTTCAGACCGCCGGATCGACATCCGGGTGCTGCCACGCGACGAGGCCTTCATGCTGCCGGACATCATCAGGACCGCGACGAACCTGGTGCCGCCCGACGTGACCGAGGTCCGCATTGTCGACATCGTCGGGCTTGATCAGCAGGCCGACGGCGGTACCCACGTGGCTAGCACGAAGCACATTGGCCGGATCGAGGTCGCCAAGATCGAGAGCAAGGGCCGCGGGTTCCGCCGACTGCGCATCCGGATCGCCGATTAGCCCTGCCGGCGCCAGGTCAGGTCAGCGGAGCGGGAGGAAGAGCACCGCGAGCGGAACGGCGACGAGCGCGGCAGCGGCAGCCAGCACCAGGGCGAGTGCCCCGTTGCTGAGCGCGGGCGCGGGCCGAAGCAGCCGGATCACCCGCGCGGCGACCTCGCCGTCGTGACCAGACTCCGCCGCAGCCAGGGCGCCGGATGGCGCACCAACTCCGCCAGCCGCGCCAACTCGCAGCAGTGCTGTCGCCAGCTCCCTGGCTGGTCTTTGCCGTAGCGCCCGGTCGTCGGCGTGCATCTCCACCAGCAGGCCGACGGCCTGGTGCGCCCGGCGGGCCACACTGGCCCAGCTGAAGGCCCGGAGCAAGGCTATGAACGGCAGTAGCACCAGGTCGTGACGTTCCCGCAAATGTGCGCGCTCGTGCGCCAGCACCGCGGCAAGCTCCTGGTCGTCCAGCAGCCGGAGAGTGCCAGCGCTGATCACGATCGCCGAACGCAGCCCCGGCAGGCAGTAGGCGGCCGCGGCCGGGTAGTCAACCACCAGCGCCCCGGGAACCTTCGGGTCGCCATGCGCGAGCAGGTTCAGCAGCGTCCGCTGACGCTGCCGGGCACGCACGGCGACAGTCGTCGCGGCAACCAGGATCCAGCACAACACGGCCAGCAGGGCCAGCCCCGCCGCCAGGCAGGCAAGCCGCACGGTACCGAGCCCGGACAATACGGAGGCCGAACCGAAGGCTTTGGCTGCGTTCGTCGCTGTGGTCAGCGCTCCGCCCACCACACCCCAGGACCCGGCAGAGGCACCAACGCCGACCAGCGTGCCGACTGTGGCCAGCCCCCAGCCAAGCCCAAGCGCCTGCCAGAGCAGGATCGCGGCGACGGGTGCCCTGCGCGGCCACCGTGCGCGCGCTAGCGCGCTGGCGGCCAGCACGCAGCCAGCGGCAACTGCGGCGAGGACAAAGACTGCGGCTGACAACCCATCACCTCAGCCCCTTGGAGCCTCACCCAGCGCTCCTAGGGCGGTCAGCAGAGCCTGCGCCTCTGCGCCGGTGACGCTGCGGGCGAAACTTGCCAGGGCAGCCTGGCGATCGCCCGTCTGGTCGAGAGCGCTCAGCATGAGCTCTGTTACGTACGCTTCCCTGCTCTGCGCGGCCTGGTAGTGCCAAGCACGCCCGTTGCGGTCCCGCCGGGCGAAGCCCTTCTTGGCAAGCCGGTCCAGGACCGTCATCACCGTAGTGTGAGCCAGGTCACGATCGGTGAGCAGACCACTCACCTCGCGTACGCTCAGCGGCTCCGCGGCCTCCCAGAGCACCTCCATTATTGCGCGCTCAAGGTCGCCGAGTCGGTTCACCACCCAATTGTAACCCGGACGAATCGGCAGGCGCAGTACCACCACGGCGAGACTGCGCGCTCGCGCGGTGACCCGTGTCAGGTCGTCGGCCGCCGGTTGCTGCGACCGTCGCCGCGCGGCGTCTGGTGCATCCGTCAGCCGCCCTGGCCCTTGCCGTGCGGGACGGACGCAGCGGAGCTGGGCTGGGACGCGGTATCGAGCAGTTCCCTGACCACAACGGTGTAGCGGTCCAGAGCGACCCTGCCCTCGTGGGTGAGCGAAATCCCGGTACGCGCCGTCACTCCGGTGCCGGACTTGACAGTCCGCACGTAACCGGCGTCCTCCAGTTTGCGCAGGTGCGTGATCAGGTTGCCGGGCGTCAGCCCGATCACGTCCTGCAGCCTGGTGAACGACAGGTCGTCACCCTCCCGCAGCGTGGCCAGGGTCACCATGATCCGCAGGCGGGCCGGCACGTGAATGACGGGGTCGAGTTCGTCCTGGCTCATGACCGGCGCAACCGCCGGCTGACGGCCGCCGCCAGGACGAACCCGACGCATACGGCCAGCGCGTCGACCCCCCAGACCGCCCAGGCGGAGGCGAAGGCGCCGACCGCCGCGGTGGCGACCAGCCAGCCGCCGAGCCCGAACGTCGTCCAGTTGAGCGAGATCCCGGCCCCAACCATGTA
>JASHTT010000024.1 GCA_030040415.1 Streptosporangiaceae bacterium
TCGCCGCAGAGTTCAACGAGCTGCAGGGCCAGGAACGGCTGCAGCTGCTGCTGGAGTTCGCGCAGGAACTGCCTGCCCTGCCAGCCCGCTACGCCGAGCACAAGGACCTGCTCGAGCAGGTGCCGGAGTGCCAGACGCCGCTGTTCCTCGCTGTCGAGGTGGACGACGATGGCGCCGTGCGCGTGTTCTTCGACGCACCGCCCGAGGCGCCGACAACCCGCGGCTTCGCGGGCATCCTGCACGCCGGGCTGGACGGGCTCAGCTCGGACGAGGTGCTGGCCACGCCGGGCGAGTTTGCCAGTCAGCTAGGGCTTGCGGACCTGGTCAGCCCGCTGCGGCTGCGCGGCATGGCAGCGATGCTGGCGAGGATCAAGCGCCAGGTACGCGAGCTAGCCGGTTAGGGCTGGCTTGCGGACCGCGGTCAGGTGCGCTGCAGGGTGTAGCGGACGGTCTGGGTGCGGATCAGCCCGTCGGCGAAGACGAACGTGTCAATACCGTCGTCGGCCCTCGCTTGCGCGGATACCGCGGCCCACTCGAGGAACAGCACGTCCTGCTCGTAGATCTGGGTCGGGCGTGATGAACACGGCATCGTCGCTGTAGTCCGCGACGATCTCGTCGATGTCTCCGGCACCGAGCGCCTGCGCGTGGTGCCCGAAGACTTCCTGGGGCGTGCGGGTCATCGAGGTCTCCCTCCGGAGGACTGCCTGGCCGAGGCCGGCGCTGAAGTCATGTCCCCAGCATTGCCCGGGTGGTCACCGGTTGAAAGGGCCGCCAGCGCGCCATCGGTGCTCCTTTCGTGGCATGACATCCGCCGAACGAGGAATGTGACAACCGGGTCGGCGCGGCGGGCGGAAACCTGGAGCCAGTCTTCAGCCAGTGCTAAGGCTGATGCGGCTGACTGGAAGCGAAAGTGGGCAGGCGGCTGCGGCGCTCCGTGACGAGCGGCTCCGGCCAACAGAGGCGGTGTGGGTTCAGGTGACTGACAACGGATTCGGGTACTACCCGGGCCAAGGCCAGTACCAGTACGGAAGCCAGCCGGGCTGGCCCGGCCAGGGCGGCTACTACGGCCCGCCCACGAGGCCCGCGCGGCGCGGCGGGTTTTTCAGCCACCTGATCGTGGCCGTGATCGCCGCGGGCCTCGCCGTAGGGGTGACCGTCGCCGTCGATCACCCCGGTAGTACTCCGGCGGCCAACACGGGTTCGTCGCTCCCCGGCGCGGCTGCGGTGCCGCAGCCTGCAGCGTCATCGTCCGGCGCCGCGGGCACCGAGCAGCAGGTCGTGAACAAGGTCGAGCCTGGCCTGGTGATCATCAACACCACCATGCAGTACGACAGCGAGGCCGGTGCGGCAACCGGCATGATCATCAACTCGGACGGATTGGTTCTCACCAACAATCACGTGATCGAGGACTCCACCAAGGTCACCGCGAGGGACGTAGCGACGGGCAAGACGTACACGGCGACGGTCCTCGGCTTCGACACGACTGGCGACGTGGCGCTGATCCAGTTGCAAGGTGCGTCGGGGTTGCGCACGGTGCCGTTGGGCAACTCGTCGACGGTCAAGAACGGAGCGGCGGTCGTCGCGCTCGGTAATGCCGAGGGCGAAGGCAGCATCATCCCGGCAGGCGGCGAGATCACCGGCCTGGACAAGACGATCACGGCGTCCGACGAAGGCGGAACGATCACTTCGGAGACCCTGCACGGGATGCTCGAGACAAACGCGGGCGTCGTCTCCGGCGACTCGGGTGGCCCGCTGGTCAGCGCTTCCGGCCAGGTGATCGGCATGGACACCGCGGGCAGCAGCGTCTCTATCGGCCAGCAGTCGGGGCAATCCGGTGCCGGGTTCGCGATCCCGATCAACACCGCGCTGGGCGTGGCCCGGCAGATAGCCGCGGGCCACGCTAGCTCCACCGTCTCGATCGGTTACCCGCCGTTCATTGGGATCTTCATCGGTTCCGGCACGCTGACCAACCCGCAGCAGCAGGCGGAGCAGCAGGAAGAGCAGGACGGGTTCGGCAACGGCGCTGGCGGGTTCGGCGGCTTCGGGTTCCCCGGCTTCGGTGGCAACGGCGGGACGCCAAGCTGCTACACCAGCAACTCCGACGTGGGCGTGCCCTCGGACATAGCGCCGGCCAACTCGGGCACGCTCATCGACGGCACCATCTGCGGCAGCCCGGCCGCCTCGGCCGGGATTACCAGCGGGTCGGTCATCACATCGGTCGACGGGCAGTCAACAGCCTCTCCTGCTGCTCTGACCAAGGTCATGTCAGGACTGCATCCCGGCGACACGGTGTCCGTGACGTGGGTGAGCGTGTCGGGGCAGACGACGACCAGCCGCCTCACCCTCGCCGCCGGGCCGCCCCAGTGACCAGCGGTCTGAGCGGGCCAGCGACGGAAGTTGCGGCCGGTGCCCTGAGCGGCGCGGCCTAGGCCGGCGGCCACCCTAAGGCCCCCTAGCATGGACCCTCGGCGGGCTGTCCGCCGTGGACGGGTCAGCGCAGGCGAGGGGGCGGTTAGTGAACATCAGCCACCTCGTCTCCAGTTACGGTTACTGGGCCGTGTTCGTGCTGGTGGCCATCGAGAGCCTGGGCATCCCGCTGCCCGGCGAGACCGCCCTCATCGTCGCCGGGGCATACGCGGGCAGCACCCATAGGCTGTCCGCCTGGCTGATCTTCGTCGTGGCCGCGGCGGCGGCCATCGTCGGCGACAACATCGGCTACTGGATCGGGGACAAGGGGGGGTACGCGCTGGCCCGGCGGTACGGACCCAAGATCCGGCTGGACGAGCAGAAGCTCAAGGTCGCGAGGTACCTGTTCGACCGGCATGGCGCCAAGGTCGTGTTCTTCGGCAGGTTCGTATCGGTGCTGCGTACCTACGCTGCCTTCCTGGCGGGAACCAGCCGGATGCGCTGGCGC
>JASHTT010000276.1 GCA_030040415.1 Streptosporangiaceae bacterium
CAACACCCCGAGCGTCAGCGCCGCTGCAGCTAAGGTGATCCCTACCTTGACCCGCATCTGAGACTTCCTTCCGCGTGGCCAGTCATGCCCGCTCACAGCACAACACGGGGCGAGACCGGTGTCTACGCGACGGCCCAAGCCCGGATCTGACCACCCGTGCCCTCGCCAGCTTGTGGATCTCGGACGCCGCCTACTACAGCCCTGGCCTCGGCACCGCTGGGGGTGAGGTCTGGTAGACATCAAGTCGACCGAGCGGATCTGGGGAAGCTGCTGGCTACTTACCAGCTACGCCTGTTCACCCCTAATACTCGGGTTCCTTTGCGCGTAGTCCGAAAATCAGTTGGCTGATGTCATTCGCCCGTTGCGTGGCGTTTCCCTGATCCCACAAAGCTCTACTTGGGTACGGTGGCTAACCCGGGCGACCAGACAGCGAGTTACCGTTTGAATCTGCGCCTGGGCACGTGCTGCCCGGGGCAGATAAGGATCGCGAAGCGCTGTGTCTGCCGGGCAGTTGATGCACCGGCCCGCTGGTAAATAGGACTTGCGCACGCGGTTACTCGCGCACGCTGACGAACAGGCTCGGGGTGCCATGAGCGGCAGCCAGGAGACAGCCCGGCAGCTGGGAGACGATCAGCTGGCGGTGGCCGCGCCGACGCGGCGCGACGTCGCGGTCGGCTGGTTCGCGGTCGCAGGCATCGCGGCTTGCCTGCTCGTCATGATCGGAGCCTCGCTGCTGCGCACTAGCTGGCAGCCGCAGGTACTGATCATGCCGGTCGCAGGTCCGCCGTGGCAGATCACCGCCCGGGTGTCTTCCAAGATCGTCGTGGTCGCGCTTTGGCTCGCCGCGGCGCTCGGCGCGGCCGGCCTCATTACCGGCCTGGTGGCGGCGCGTCGCGGGCTGCCCGTGCCGGTGCGGGCCCTGATCGTCATCGGAGCCACCAGCGTGGCAGTGCTGACCCTGCTGCCGCCGGTCGGGTCTACCGACGCGCTGGACTACGCCGTCTACGGGCACATCGCCGCGCTGGGTCACAGCCCGTACGTGATGACCCCGCTGCAGTACCGGCACCTGACGCACCTGCGATTTTCGGCACCGCTGGACTATGCCCGAAGCCCCAGCTACTACGGGCCGCTGGCGACCGCTGAGCAGCTGGTCGCCACCAAGCTGGGCGGCCCCAACCTGGCGAGGACCGTGCTGTGGCTGAAGGTATTCAACGCGGTCGCGTTCGGCGCCGTGGCTGTCGCGGCCGACAGGAGGTTTCGTGCCGATCGCGCGGGACGGCTGCGGGTGCACCTGCTGTGGACCGCCAATCCGCTGCTGATCTGGACCTTGATCGCCTCGGCGCACCTCGATGTGCTCGCCGCGTCGGTTGGCGTGGCCGGGCTGCTCATGGCCGACCGGCTGGCAAAGTACCCGCGCGCGGGCAGCGGCATCGCGATCGCCTGGGCTCTGGCGGCGGGCGTGTGCACCGGCGCGGCCACTGACATCAAGATCGACTACGTCCTGTTCGTGCTGGCGCTCCTGTGGGCGTTGCGCCGGCGGCCCAGCCAGTTGCTGGCTGCCTTGGGCGGCGCTGCCGCCGTGCTCGCTGGTTCCTACGCGGTCGCCGGCCTGGCCGCGGTGAAGGCGCTGTCCGGGCGGGTCGGGGCTGGGCTGGGCTGGGAGTACTACCTCCCCGTGTTCACCCACCTTGGCGTACCGCTCCGGTATTCAGTGCCGGTTGCCGCCGGGCTTATGGTGCCACTGGCCGCGCTGGCCCTGGCCAGGATGCCGGATGGGCTCGCTGTCCCGTCGGCCGTCCGGGCGGCGCTGGCCCTCGGCCTGGCCTGGCTGCTGCTGTGGCCGCACCAGTACCCCTGGTACAGCGTGATGATCCTCTGCGTGCTGGTGTTCTACCCGGCTACCCGGGTGGACTGGGTCGTCGCGGCCGCGTTCAGCGCGCTCAGCATCGCCAGCCTGCCAGGGATTGATGTAGATGCGCATCGCGTCCTTGGCCGCACGCTCGAGCTGATCGATTACCAGAACCTGGTTCACTTCGGCCCGTTCGTATTGCTCTGCGCTGCCGTGTGTTTCGTGAGCTTGTGCTTCAACCAGCGCTGGCAAGCGGGGGCGATTTCGCCGGCCCCGTGACCAGGGTCGGCGCTCGTCGCCGTGCTGCTGCCGCGTGGCCATCGCGTAGTCCAGGCACTCCCGCCGCACGCCGCAGCCACGGCACACGGCCTTGGCCCGCGCGAGCTGCACTCGCCCTGGACCGATGTCCGTTACCGGGAAGAACAAGTCCGCGTTCTGCGCATGGCAGGCAGCCAGCTCCCACCAACTGGCGCCTCTCGTGCTCACTCGCTGCCTCCGCGCTGGTCCGCCAGGCCCGGCATCGCCGGAATCTGCGGCGTCTGCTTCCCCCGGTACGACGCTCTACACCTGCGACTTCCCGGCGCGCACGAGCTCGCCGATGATCAGGACATCTTCGGACCCTCGGCCTGGCCGGGCTGCGTGCTCCAGCCGCGGCGAGCTGGCCGGTAGACGGTCCGTCCGGCGCGGTGCTCGCTGACCAGCATGCCCAGCCTGGACATGACCGCCAGGTTCTGGTCCAGGATGTCGTCGGGCAGTTCGGTCGCGGCGGAGAGCTCGCTGCGGCTCGGCTCACGACCCGCGTACTCGAGCGTGGCTATCGCTTCGTAGATGCCCGCCATGTCGTCGGTCACGCGCTGCATGTCGACGTGCGGCACATCGGGTGCCCGCCCCATCTCAATCGCCCCCTCCTGGGAACCAGCATGGCTACCTTCCCGGCATACCCAGCGGCGAGCTACCCGCTCGGGGTGGCGGCCCAGGTCTGACCGGAGCTACCCGGTGAGGCGCGCGTTAGCCATCACGCACAGCCAGCCACGCGCCCGCGCGGCTGCGTGCCTACCGGCCGCGTGCGGCAGAGAGCCGGTGGAGTTCGGCGACGAGCCGGTCTACCTCGGCGCACGTGTTGTACATCGCCAGTGACGGACGCACAACCGCCTCGTGGCCGAACCGCCGCACCACCGGCTGTGCGCAGTGATGTCCCGAACGCACCGCGATGCCCTTGCTGTCCAGCGCAGAGCCGACCTCCTCGGGCTCGTAGCCGTCGAGCACGAAACTCAGCACGCTGGCTTTATCCGGAGCCGTTCCTATCATCGTGAGCCCGGGGACCTGCTTCATGGCCGACGCCGCGTAATCCAGCACGCTGTGTTCGTAGGCCGCGGCGGCCAGCACGCCGAGGCGGCGCAGGTAGCGGAGTGCCGCGGCCAGACCGACTGCGTCGGCGATGTTGCCGGTGCCGGCCTCGAATCTGGCGGGCGGCCGCTGGTAACGGGTGCGCTCGAAGGTGACGTCGGAGATCATGTTGCCGCCGCCCTGCCAGGGCGCCATCTGCTCGAGAACCTCCGGCTTGGCGTAGAGCGCGCCGATCCCGGTCGGGCCGAACACTTTGTGCCCAGAGAACGCGTAGAAGTCGGCATCCATCGCCTTGACGTCGACGGGCATGTGGGCGACGGCCTGCGCCCCGTCTACGAGGACACGCGCGCCGGCGCGGTGCGCGGCCTGGATGACGGCCTCCACCGGGACGATGGTGCCGAGAACGTTGGAGACTTGGCTGACCGCCACAAGCTTGGTGCGATCGGTCAGCAGGGCCGCGTAGTCGTCGAGCTGCAGCTGCCCCGTGTCGTCGACCGGGATGACCTTGAGTACAGCGCCGGTCTGCTCGGCGATGAGCTGCCAGGGCACGATGTTGGCGTGGTGCTCCAGTTGGGTGAGGACTATCTCGTCCCCGGCAGCAAGGTTGTCCCGGCCCCACGACTGGGCGACCAGGTTGATCGACTCGGTCGTGCCGCGGGTGAAGACGACGTTGTCGGGGGATGGCGCGCCGAGGAAGTCGGCCACCACGGACCGCGCGTCCTCGTAGGCCTCCGTGGCCCGCTCGGCGAGGGCGTGCGCGCCACGATGCACGTTGGAGTTCTCCCGCGCGTAGAAATAGGCGAGCCGGTCGATCACTTCCTGCGGCTTGTGCGTCGTCGCGGCGTTGTCCAGGTACGCGAGCTGCCGTCCGTGCACGCGCTCGGTGAGGATCGGAAAGTCGCCGCGGATCGTCTCGACGTCGAATGGCCCGGGCCCGCCGGGCGGCGTGGCCGCAAGCAGGGCCGCCTGCGGGTGCTCGGTGATGAAGTAGAACGTCGGGGCGTCTGCCATGGCACCAGGCGGCCCGGGTGTCGGCCCCATCATCTCCGGCGTCACGACCGGCGGCAGCGGGACATGCGGCAGGGTGTCGTCGTCGAAGCCGGGGACGACGACGGGTCCCGGTGCCGGCGGGCCCGTCGGGCCAGGCGCGGGCGGTTCGGCCAGCACTTCCTCGGCGATCCGCGCGAGCATGGCCACGTCTGGCAACCAGGCGCTGCCCTGCTGAGTTCCGGCGTTCGCGCCCCGAGACAGCTCCTGCGGGTCCGCGGGGACCGCGCCCCGGGATAGCAGGGTTCTCAGCCCGTCCGCGCTGAAGCCGTTTGCGCCATTGAAGCCGTTTGCGGCGCCGAAGCCGTTACCGGTAGGAATGCCCGTACTCATGGAACTTGCCGATCTCCACGTCGTCGAGCACGCCGAGTGCGTCTGGCGTCAGTACGGCCAGCGAGCAGTACAGCGACACCAGGTAGGACGCGATCGCGTTGCGGCTGATGCCCATGAACCGGACGGACATGCCGGGCGACTGCTCGCCGGTCAGGCCGGGCTGGTACAGGCCGACGACACCCTGGCGCTGCTCGCCCACTCGCAGCAGCAAGACCTTGGTCTTCCCCTTCTCGACTGGAATCTTGTCCGAAGGGACGACGGGAATGCCGCGCCAGGTGATGAACTGCGATCCGAACAGGCTCACCGTGGGTGGCGGCACGCCACGGCGGGTGCATTCCCTGCCGAACGCGGCAACTCCCTGCGGGTGGGTAAGGAAGAAGGCCGGCTCTTTCCAGACCTTCGTGATGAGCTCGTCGAAATCATCAGGTGTCGGCGCCCCGTTCAGTGGTCTAATGCGCTGCTCCTTGGCGGCGCTCGCGAGCAGGCCGTAGTCGCTGTTGTTGATCAGCTCGCTTTCCTGCCGCTCTTTGACGGTCTCCATCGTGAGCCGCAATTGCTCGGCGATCTGGTCGTAGGGGCTGCTGTACAGATCGGAGACTCTGGTGTGAATGTCAACGATCGTCGCGACTGAATTCAGCAGTATCTCGCGCGGGCGCTCGTCGTATCCGACGTAGGTCGTGGGCAGTTCGGACTCGTCGCGCGGCGGGCAAGCGACCTCCACTGCGCCCGGGTCTTTCACCTGGTTGAGCCGGTAGATGCCGGCCTCGACCGGAGTCCAGTGCAGCATGCGGGTCAGCCACCGGGGAGTGATGGTCGTGAGCTGTGCCGTGGTCTTGGTGGCGTTTGCCAATTGGCGGGCTGCGACATCGGTCAGCGCTAGCTGGCCCGGCGCCGGAGGCGCCATAGCTGCCTTGGCCATCCATGAGCCTTTCGTAGTCGAAGATGAGCGACCTCGCCGGTCGTCTAAATACGGCATGGTCAATGCTGCCCGGAGTACCCGCTTTTCCTGCTGGCCCGACATGAGATGATCACGGGCACACCAGAAATCGGCTAACTTTTGTGCTTCGCTTGCCATGTCTTTTCCACACTGACGTCGGTGCGCGGGAATGTCTGCGACATGGGGCTGTGGGGCAAGCGCGAGGACATGCTGGTGTACGGGCGCGAGCCGTTCAACGCTGAAGCACCGCGGCACGTGCTCGCCGAGGGCCCGTTGACTAGCCTGGACGGCTTCTTCTCCCGCAACCACGGCGCCGTGCCCGATATCGACGCCAGGTCTTGGCGGCTGACCGTGGATGGCCTGGTCGAGCGCACGCTCAGCATCTCGCTTGAACAGCTGACCCGGCAGTTCGCGCAGCACGAGGTGACAGCCACACTGCAGTGCGCGGGCAACCGCAGGGCCGGCCTAGCCGAGGTGGCGGAGATCCGCGGCGAGGATCCCTGGGGACCCGGCGCGATCTCGACGGCACGATGGGCCGGCGCGCCGCTTGCCGACGTGCTCGCCGCCGCGAAGGTACTGGCCGGAGCGGCACATGTGGCCTTCGAGGCTCCCGACGTCTGCGAGACGGCCGAGCCGCCGACTACCTTCGGCGGGTCGATCCCGCTGGCCAAGGCGCTGTCGGGCGAGGTGCTGCTGGCATGGCAGATGAACGGTGAGCCGTTGCCAGCTGTGCACGGTGCGCCGGTACGGGTGATCGTGCCCGGATGGATCGGCGCGCGCAGCGTGAAGTGGGTGGAGCGGGTAACCGTTCAGACCGAGCCGTCGGCTAACTTCTTCCAGGCCCGCTCCTACCGGGTCCTGCCGCCGGACTTCGACCCGGACCTGGCCGGGCCGCTGGACGGCATCTCGCTGGGCCCGGCGGCGCTCACGACCGAGATCCTCTCGCCAACGGGCATGTCGCCGCTGTCGTGCGGACCTACCGAGCTGTCCGGGTACTCATTCGCCGGCGACGGCCGGCAGGTGGCCAGGGTGGACGTCTCGCTGGACGACGGACGGCACTGGGTACAGGCCGACCTGGACGAGCCGCAGAGCCCGTGGGCGTGGCTGCACTGGCGGGCGACCGTCACGCTGCCGTCCGGCGAGACAGTGATCACCGCCAGGGCATGGGACTCGACAGGCGCCGCCCAGCCGGAGTCTGCCGCCGCGCTGTGGAACCCGAAGGGTTACGCGAACAACTCCTGGGCGCGGCTGCGGGTCACCTGCCGCGACTGAGCCGGTGCGGGCGACGCCCGGCCAGGGCAGGATGGGAAGGTGCCGAGCCGACGACCCCGACACGACCACGATGCCGGCGGGCCGGCCGCCGTTCTTGCCACGAAGGCCGCGCTGCGCGAGCAGGTCTGGGCGCAGATGTCGGCGGCCCGCGTGGCCAGGTTTCCCGGCGCCGCTGGCAGGATCCCGAACTTCGTCGGCGCCGAGGCGGCCGCTGAGCTGCTCCGTGGCATGCAGCGCTGGCAAGCGGCCGCGACCGTCAAGGCCAATCCCGACTCCGCTCAGTTGCCGGTCCGCCAGCGCGCGCTGGAAGACGGCAAGGTGGTCTTCATGGCGGTGCCCCGGCTTGCGACGGCCGAGCCTTTCTTCGCGCTGGATCCGGCTCGCCTGACCGATCCGCCGCGCATCGCAGCGTCGATCCGCGGCGCCTCCCGCTCGGCCCGGCGGGTCACCCTGGCCGAGATGTCTGCCGTCGACCTCGTGGTCATGGGGTCGGTGGCGGTCGGTACGGATGGCGCCCGGCTGGGTAAGGGCGGCGGGTTCGCCGACCTCGAGTACGCGCTGGCCACTGCCGCGGGTCTGATCGGTCCTGAGACCCTCTGCGTGACGACGGTCCACGAACTCCAGGTGTGCGAGATCGGCGTGGTCCCGCTGACCGATCACGACGTGCCGGTGGATTTCATCGTCACCCCCGACCGGGTCATCGACTGCCGGGCCCACCCTCGTCGATCGGCGGGTGCGCCGGCCATCCGCT
>JASHTT010000277.1 GCA_030040415.1 Streptosporangiaceae bacterium
AGGTACCGGACAGGCCGCGGCACCTGGGCGACCGGGTCGTGCAGGTAGAGCTGCACGACCTCGGTTCCGGCCCGGTCGCCGGAGTTCCGCACCGTGCAGGCGATCTCGGCCACCCCGTCGGTAGGAACGAGGCTGCCTCCGCCAGTAGCGCTGGCGACGACCGAGAGTTCTGCGTACTCGAAGGTTGTATACGACAATCCGTGGCCGAACGGGTACCGCGGCGTCGGGTCCGCGGAGCTCGCCGGGGTGCGCTCGGCCGGCTTGGTGCGCAGGTACGGCGATGGCGCGCCGCCACCGACGGCCGGAATCTCGATCGGGAGCTTGCCGCTCGGCGTCACCCGACCAGAAAGCACCCGGGCGATAGCACCCGCGCCCTCCTGGCCGCCGAAGAACGACTGGACCGTCGCGGCGACCCGGGACGCCGCGTCGCCAATGGCATAGGGCCGGCCCGTCATGAGCACGAGGACGACCGGCACGCCGGTGTCCAGCACGGCGTCGAGCAGCTCCTGCTGCGCGCCGGGCAACCACAGGTCCGTGGCGTCATTGCCCTCGCCCGAGCTGCCCCTGCCGAAGAGCCCGGCCTCGTCGCCGAGCACGACGACGGCCACGTCGGCCGCTGCGGCGGAGGCAACGGCGGCGGGAATCCCGGACGGGTCCGGCGAAAGCACGTCACAGCCGCGCGCGGAGCTGATCGTCGCGTCCGGTAGCTCGGCGCGCAGCGCGGCCAGCAGCGAGCCGAGCTGGACGCCGGAGCCCTTGTCCGGGTGTCGGTAGCCCACGTGTCGCGGGAAGGTGTAGCACCCCAGGCCTGCTTCCGGTTCGTCGGCGAGCGGGCCGAGCACGGCCAGTCTGGCCGTCGGGGGGAGCGGGAGCAGGTGCTGCTCGTTCGATAGCAGCACGACAGACTCCTCGGCGAGCACCCGGGCCAGGCGGCGGTGCTCGGGCGGGTTCAGGTCGATGCTCGCGCCGTCGTCATCAGGTGCCCAGCCCGGGTCGAGCAGGCCTAGCTCGAACTTCTGCCGTAGCACCCGCGCGACGGCGCGGTCGACGAGTTGCTCAGGCACCTGCCCCGTTCGCACCATCTTGGCCAGCGGGGCGGCGTAGCAGCGCCGGTGCGGCAGTTCGACGTCGACTCCGGCGCGCAGCGCTGTCGCCGCCGCCTCGGCCGGCGAGCCGGCCACGCCGTGCACGGTCTCCAGGAACGAGATGCCCTGGTAGTCGGACACGACGGTGCCGGTAAAGCCAAGCTCGTCGCGGAGCCGGGCCGTCAGCAACTCCGCATCGCCGTGGCTCGGCAGGCCGTCGGCGGCAGTGTAGGACGGCATCACCGAGCGCGCTCCGCCCGCCATGATCGCCATCTCGAACGGCGGCAGGATGACGTCACTCATGGCGCGCGGGCCGATGTCGGCCGGCGCCATGTTGCGGCCCGCCCGAGATGCCGAGTACCCGGCGAAGTGCTTCAGCGTGGCGATGATGCCGGCCGCCTCCAGGCCCTGCACGTACGCTGTGGCGACCATGGCGACGAGGTAAGGATCTTCCCCGACCGTCTCCTCGACGCGGCCCCAGCGCGCGTCGCGGGTCACGTCGAGCACCGGGGCGAGACCCTGGTGCACACCGAGGGCGCGCATGCTCCGCCCGATCGCTGCCCCGATCTCGCGGACGGCGTCCGGGTCGAATGACGCTCCCCACGCGAGCGGGGTCGGAAAGATCGTCGCCCCCCACGCGTTGAGCCCGGTCAGGCACTCCTCGTGCGCAATCGCCGGAATGCCGAACCTGCTCGCTGCCATCACCCGCCGCTGGAGCGTCGCCAGGGCCCCGACTCCGGCTGCCGGTTCCAGCGGCTCCGTACCGAACACCCTGGTGAGCTGGCCGAGGCCGTCGGCGATGAGCTCGCCAAGCGGGGTGTCATCGGCGAACTCGCCCTGCATGGGGGCAACCCCGTCGCCGTCGGCTGAGCTAGGTCCCACCCAGACAGCGACAAGCTGGGCCAGCTTCTCGGCCAGCGTCATCCGGGCCAGCAGGTCTGCCACGCGGTCGGCGACTGGCAGCGCCGGGTCGCGCCAGGCTTCGTCGCCGACGGCGGTGGCGGGCGACAGTCGTCCCACTGGGGGGTCAGTGCGCATGTCGTGCGTCTCGTCTCGTTGTTGTCGGGGCAGGGCGTTGTTGTCGGGGCAGGGCGTCGTCGGGACACGGGGCTGCAGACGTGGTCAGGGCTGGGCTACGCGCGCTTGCCGTCCTGCCCGGGTGGTGGAGCTGTAGAGCCGCGCACGACGAGCTCGGTGGCGAGTTCCACTCGCCGGCTCGCTAGCGGCAGGCCTTCGATCAGGGTGCCGAGCATGTCGGCAGCCACCCGGCCCATCTCGGCCAGCGGCTGGCGCACCGTGGTCAGCGGTGGCGACAGCCATCGCGACACCGGCAGGTCGTCGAACCCGACGACGCTGAGGTCCTGCGGAATCCGCAGACCGCGCTGCCGCGCCGCCTCGTAGACGCCGAGGGCCTGCTGGTCGCTGCCCGCGAAGATAGCCGTCGGCCGGTCGCGCGAGTCGAGCAGTTCGGCGGCGCTCAGGAATCCGCCCTCGTGATAGAAGTCCCCGTTCCGGACGATCGCCGGGTCGTATCGCAGGCCCGCCCGTTCCAGAGCGGAGCGGTAGCCGTCGATGCGGGCGCGACTGCACAGGTAGCTCTCGGGTCCGCCGATGGCCGCGATGCGGGTGTGCCCGCAGCTCACGAGATGGTCGATGGCGGAGATGCCGCCAGCCCAGTTGGTGGCCCCGACGCTGGGCAGATCCGGCTCCGGCAGGTTGACGGGGTCGATGACCACGAGGGGTATGTCTTCGTCGCGCAACTGGTGCAGCTGGTCGGTGGTCAGCTCCGAGGTGACAAGCAGGACACCGTCGGTGTCGTGGCTTGCCAGGGCGCTGGTCCAGCTAGCCGGCCTGGCGTTGCCGTGCCGCACCGAAGACACGGCGGCGGCCATGCCGTGGGCCGAGGACCAGTCCTCGACCCCGCGCAGGATCTCCACTGCCCACGGGCTGTCCAGGCCGTTGAAGACCACGTCAATGAGGCCCGCGTGACGACCGCGGCGGATGCCCGGGTGGCGGTAGTTGCGCTCGCCCAGCAATTGTTCTATGCGAGCTCTCGTCGAGGCCGCGACGTCGGCGTGCCCGTTCACGACCTTCGAGACGGTGGGCAGCGACACGCCGGCCTCCGCGGCAATCTCGGACAGCGTCGGCCGGGCCCGGCGGCTTTGCTGCCCAGGCTCGTCGGCCGGCACCCGCTGCGGTTCCGGTCCTGCTTGCTGGGCCTGCCGGGCCGGGCGAGCTCGCGGCACGGCAGGCCTGCCGTCGCGGTGCTGCTCGGAAAGCGCCAAGTCGGCCTCACCTTCCTAGCCGGGCCCAAACGTACGGGAGATCAGCGGTATGACCTTCGAAAGTTATCGTGCGGGGTACGGTCTTCGAAAGTTATCGTGCGGGTATCGTAGCCGAGCCGTTAGCGAACCGCGATATGCGGGGCGTAGGGATATCTTCACCCTGGGCTAGGACTAATGTCCCTACACCTCGGGAGCCTGGCAGTGCTAGCTATCGGGTTAAATCCATGCAAACTTAAGTCTTGACCGGTAACGAGGGTGTTCTTAGGATGTCGCCACGTCGAAACTTTTCTGTGCCAGAGGCAGCAGCCGCTCGCTGCCTGTGCGCTCGGGTGAGGGCGGGTCAGACGATGCTGGAGCGGGCTAAGGCAACAATCACGGCTATCGGCGAGAAAGGTATCTGATGACCTTCCTGGCTCGGCGCCTCGGCCTCTACCTCGTGACCGCGTGGGCGGCGATCACTATCAACTTCTTTATCCCGCGCCTGATGCCGGGCAACCCGGCCGAGCTAGTGTTCTCCCGGTTGTCCGCGAACGGGATCGTCACGCCGGCCATGTACAAGGCGCTGGAAGTCGCGTTCGGTCTCAACTCGCACGCGAGCCTGATCTCCCAGTACGGCTCGTACTGGGTGCAGCTCTTCCACGGCAACCTCGGCACGTCGATCACCTATTACCCGTCATCGATCGGCAGCGTGATCGCCGCGGCCCTGCCCTGGACCCTGGCGCTGGTCGGTGTGGCGACGGTCCTGAGCTTCGTCATCGGGACCACGATCGGCACATTCGCTGGCTGGCGCCGCGGCGGCTGGCTGGAGACTCTGCTGCCGACGACCACCTTCTTCCAGGCGATGCCGTATTTCTGCCTGGGCCTGGTGCTCGT
>JASHTT010000278.1 GCA_030040415.1 Streptosporangiaceae bacterium
GGCTGCGGGCCACGATCTCACCGCTGCACGCGAACCTCAGCGGCCTGCCACCGCTGCTGATCCAGTGCGGCACCGACGATCTGCTGGCTCCGGACTCCGGGGAACTGGCGAACCGCGCAGCGGCCGCCGGCGTAGACGTGACCTACAGCCGGTGGCCGGGCTTGTGGCACGACTTCGCCCTGCAACCCGATCTCACCGCCGCCGGCGACCGCGCGCTGGCCGAGGCTGCCCAGTTTGTCGAGCGCGTCTCTGCTCAGAACGGACGGCAGCATCTCGCGGACGCAGCTGAGGGACCCGGCGCCGACGGCTGCTAGGTGACTGGCGCGCGCCCATGAAGCACGACCCCTGCCGCGTGAAATCGGAGGCCGCGAGGAGCCGGGCCGCTGGGTGCCCGGCTTGCGTGAACCGATACACGGCGTGCGGGTGATAGCGGGTGACGGCAATGCGCCTGATACCGGACGGAGTGATCATGACCGCGCCCGACGGCGAGACCGACGCTGCAGTGATCAGCCGATCCCGGCACGAGCCGGAAGCCTTCGCGTTGCTGTACGACCGGCATGCGGCGGCCATCTACCGGTACGTCGCCCGCAGGCTCGGCGATGCGCCAGCGGACGATGTCGTGGCCGAGTGCTTCCTGGCGGCCTTCGCCCGCCGGGATCGCTACGACCCGGGCCGCGCCGATGCCCGGCCGTGGCTGTACGGCATCGCGGCCAGGGTGATCGGCAAGCACCGGCGGACGGAGGTCAGGCTGCTGCGGGCGCTCGCCCGGACGGGGGTTGACCCGGTGGCCGAGAGCCACGCTGACCTGGTCGACAGCCGCGTGACGGCCGCCGCCCAGCAGCGTCAGCTGTCGGCCGCGCTCGCCGGGCTGGCGGCTACGGACCGGGAGGTGCTGCTGCTGATCGCCTGGGCGGACCTGTCCTACGCGGAGGTGGCGGAGGCGCTGGCGATCCCGGTCGGGACCGTCCGGTCCCGGCTCAGCCGGGCCAGGAAGAAGACGCGCGCGGCGCTTGCCGGCCAGGACCTGACGCTGCAATCTGAGGAGCTTTACACATGAACGATCTCGACTTCGTTGCCGAGCTGAGGGCTGGCATTCCGGAGCCACCCAGCACCAGGCTGGCCGTGGGCCGCACCCGGCTGACCGCGGCCATCGCCGCGGAGAGCAGGCCTGGCACGACCCGTTCCCCTGATAAGCGGCCGAACCGCGTGGCGATCGCCAGCTGCGCGGGCGTGGCGGCGGCGGTTACCGCAGCGGCTGCCCTCGTCCTGACCAGCGGCCGGACGGCGGTACCCACGGCCGGGCGTGCCCAGACGATCGTCACAGCAGCCTGGACCGTACGCCGGGACACGAGCGGGACCGTGACCATCTACCTGCGGCAGTACGCCGATCCCGCCGGGCTGCAGCAAACGCTCCATGCGGACGGCGTCAACGCCATCGTCCGCCGCGTGCCGGTCGCAATGGAATTGGTCGGGCTCGCCGGGCGCTTGCCGGGTTCGGGGAAGACGCAGCTGCGCATCCTGCGCACTGCCTGTCGCTACGCCACCATCGACAATGCGCCGGCGGCGGTGCAGCGGGCGGTGGTGAGCTTGGCCGGCGGAGACCTGCCAGCGGTATTCACCATCCACCCTGGCGCGATGCCACGGATGTCGGCGCTGCTCGTGCCGTTCCTGACCGGCCTGCCGGCTTCGCGGCCGAACGGGCAGAAGCACATCAAGCCTCAGCTGCCCGTCGTGCTGAACAACGACAGGGTGCCCGCGTGCGTGCCGTTCAGCAAGCCCGCGCCGTCGCCCGGCGCTCCGGCGCCCAAGTAGCCAGCGGCCCACGCAGGCTGCGGCCGCAGAACCCGCCGTGGAGAGGGCAGGATCTGCGGCCGCTTGGCTTCGGGTCAGGAGTAGCTGAGGATGAGGGGCTGCTCGCCGAGCGTGGCCGACAGGTAGGTGCCGAACAGCCAGACATGACTGGGGCTGCTGGACGCCGAGCCGATCGCGACCTCGGTATCTGATGGCAGCGGGCTCGCCGAGGTGGTCCACGACGAACCGTTCCAGTTCGCCAGCAGCAGGGGCACGCCCGGGCTGCCGGTATTGCTGAAGACCCAGATGTCGGAGGCCGACTGCCCGGTGACGGCGTTCAGGCCGTCGTCCGCGAAACTGGACGGAAGCGTGACTGTCTGCCACGACGTGCCGTTGAAGTTCTCGAGGATCCCGCCGACGGTGCCGGTCGTGGTTGCCCCCGACACCCACACGTCGGTCGGCGAGATCGCCACGACGCTCTGCAGGTCGGGCGTGCCCGCCGACAGCGTGGTGCTGGTCCACGAGGTGCCGTTGTAGTGGGTCACCATGTCGTCCCTGCTGACGCCCCAGATGTCGTCGGGGCCGTCGGCGCTAACCCTGAGGGCAGGCACGGCGCCGGAAACGGCCGACCAGGCTGTGCCGTTCCAATGCAAGACAGAAAAGGCGGCAAACGCCCAGGCGTTCGTCGTGCTGAAATCGAGGACTGCGTAAAGCTCGCCTTCGTTGGGCCCGGCGACGACTGACCACGCCGTCCCGTTCCAGTGTTCGTACAGCGAGTCGTGAATCTTTGTCCCCGAACTCTGCTCGCCGACGGCCCATGCGTCGGTCGCGCTGCTGGCCGCGACGCCCTCGAATACCCATTCCGGTGTGCTGCCCGAGGGCGTCGGCGTCGCCACCGTTGACCAGGTGGTGCCGTTCCAGTTCAGGGCGAGCGGGGCTTCGGTGTCCGCACTCGCATTCTCCGAGTACCCGACCGCCCAGGCGCTGGTGTCGGACAGGGCGAAAGATCCGTTGAGGTAACTCTGTGTGCCGGCCGGCAGGCCGCTCGGCGTGACGACCGTCCAGCCGGTCGCCCCGGACGCCGGCACGGCCAGCCCCAGCAGCGCGGTCGTGATCCCGGCTAACGTGCACCATCGTAGGACGCGTGCCACGAAGATCCCCTCCTAGAGATGTGAAGAACACGCATTACCATTACATCGGCACCGGACATTGACTATTTCCTAATATCGCCGTAACAGCGGGACAAACGCTAGACCAAACAATGGCTTGGCGGTCCTGTAAGCGCATTCCAAGATCAGGGAACGGGCTCAGATTGACGACCGCGCCGGCACCCGCGCAGAGGTCCGGGCTGGTGAGAGCGCCGGACCGGCAAGCGCTGGCGGCACTACGCCACGGCGCTCAGCGGCGAGACTGAGGCCGCAAGGTCAGCGGGCCAGTTGGCTCATCGCCAGCCGAGCGCAGGTGCCACGTGGGTGAGGACGCTCTCGATGACGTGGGCGTTGTAATCGACGCCGAGCTGGTTAGGCACCGTGAGCAGCAGCGTGTCGGCGGCCGCGATCGCCTCGTCCTCCTTGAGCTGCTGGATCAGCGCATCCGGCTCCGCCGCGTACGTCCGGCCAAAGATCGCCTCGGTGTTCGCGTCGATGAGGCCGACCTCGTCGGTGTCCTGGTTGCGACGGCCGAAGTACGCGCGATCCCGGTCGTCGACCAGGGCGAAGATGCTCCGGCTCACTGACACCCGCGGTTCGCGCTCGTGGCCAGCCTTCTCCCATGCGTCCCGGAACGCCTGGATCTGCTCCGCCTGCTGCACGTGGAAGGGCTTGTCAGACTCGTTGGTGATGAGGGTGGAGCTCTGCATGTTCATGCCCAGCTCGGCTGCCCACGCGGCGGTCTGCTGTGACGCGGCGCCCCACCAGATGCGGTCGCGCAGACCTGGTGAGTGCGGCTCCACGCGCAGCAAGCCAGGCGGGTTCGCGAACATTGGACGGGGATTAGGCTGCGCGAAGCCCTTCCCGCGGAGCACCTCGAGCAGCACCTCGGCTCGCTGACGGGCCATGTCAGCGTCTGACTCGCCCTCCTGCGGCTGGTAGCCGAAGTACCGCCAGCCGTCGATCACCTGCTCTGGTGAGCCGCGGCTGATGCCTAGCTGGAGGCGGCCACCGGAGATGAGATCGGCCGCGCCGGCGTCCTCAGCCATGTAGAGCGGGTTCTCGTAGCGCATGTCGATCACTGCGGTGCCGATCTCGATCCGGCTGGTGCGCGCGCCGACGGCCGCCAGCAGCGGGAACGGCGATCCGAGCTGCTTCGCGAAGTGGTGCACCCGGAAGTACGCCCCGTCCGCTCCCAGCTCCTCGGCGGCTACCGCCAGGTCGATCGACTGCAGCACGGCGTCCGATGCCGACCTGGTCTGCGAGCCTGCAGACGACGACCAGTGCCCGAACGAAAGGAAGCCAATTTTCTTCACCCGCACAGGAACGCGACCGACACGGGCCGCATTCCTGCGGGCATCTCCCCCGGCCGGCCTGAGACCGTCGGCCCACGGTTCATGGCAGGTACTGC
>JASHTT010000279.1 GCA_030040415.1 Streptosporangiaceae bacterium
CGAGATGGCCGAGCGGATGGCGCTCAACGCGCCGATCCAGGGCTCGGCCGCCGACATCATCAAGGTGGCCATGCTTGCCGTGCACCGCGACCTGGCGGCCGCCGGGCTGCGATCCCGGATGCTCCTGCAGGTCCACGACGAGTTGCTGTTCGAGGTAGCGCCCGGCGAGCTCGACGCCGTCAGGGATCTGGTGTCCGGGGCGATGGGCGGCGCGGCGGAGCTGACGGTGCCGCTGGAGGTCTCGATGGGCTGGGGCCGCAGCTGGGCCGACGCGGCACACTGACCTCGCTGGTCATTGCGCGGCGCTGGTGCCTCGCCGGTAACGGGGTGCCCTTTCCGGTATGAGTACTGGCGAACTGTGATGATTGGAGCATGGTGCAATTGCGACTGCGCGGGCTGGACGGCCCCGTCGAGATCGTCCGGGACCGCAACGGCATCCCGCACTGCCGGGCGGTTACCGAGCACGACGCGTTCTTCGCGCAGGGTTTCGTGCACGCGACCGACAGGCTGTGGCAGATCGACTACGACCGGCGCCGCGGCCTCGGTCGGTGGGCCGAACTGGCCGGGCCGCCAGGGATTCCGGCCGACTCGCTGTACCGGCGGCTGGACCTCGCCGCCACCGCGCGCAGTGACCTCGCCCGGCTCTCGCAACCTGCGCGCGACATGCTGACCGCCTACACCGACGGCGTCAACGCCGTGATTTCGGCCGGAGCGCTACCCGCGGAGTTCACGCGTGCCGGGCTGACGCCGCTGCGCTTCGAGCCGTGGCACAGCCTGCTGGTGTACCGCGTGCGGCACCTGACCATGGGATCGGCGGGACCCAAGCTGTGGCGCGCGGTGGTCGGCGAGGTGCTCGGCCCGGCGGCTGCCCGAAAGATGGCGGCCGGCCGGTCGGCCTGGCAGATCGCGTGCGTGCCGCCCGGCGAGCGATGCCTGGGTGCTGCGCCGTCCTGGGTCGGCCTGGACGATGGCGGCAGCAACAACTGGGCCCTGGCCGGCTCCCGCACCGCCTCGGGGCTGCCGCTGCTTGCTGGCGACCCGCATCGCCCGCTCGAGGCCCCGAACGTCTACGTGCAGGGTCACGTCTCCTGCCCTGCCTTCGACGTTCTGGGCATCGGCATCCCTGGCGTGCCCGGATTCTCGCACTTCGGCCACAACGACCGTGTCGCCTGGTGCATCACCCACGCGATGGCCGACGACCAGGACCTCTATCAGTTCGACGGCGAGGCCGGACCGGACGGCGAGCGGCGCACCGAAGTGATCGGCGTACGAGGCGCCGATCCGGTCCATATCGAGGCGGTGACCAGCGGACGCGGGCCGCTGGTCACCGACGAGCTCGCGCTCGCCTGGTCGGCAACGGCCGCGCCGAACACCGCCT
Source organism: Streptosporangiaceae bacterium (assembly GCA_030040415.1). Taxonomy (GTDB): domain Bacteria; phylum Actinomycetota; class Actinomycetes; order Streptosporangiales; family Streptosporangiaceae; genus JAJYUU01. Next base: position 1,379 of record JASHTT010000279.1, read on the forward strand.
TCGACGCGCTGCCCGCGATGCTGCGGGCGCGATCGGTGGGCGATCTGTTCGAGACCATGCGGTCTTGGGTGGAGCCCGCGAACAACTTCCTCGCGGCCGACCGCGATGGCACCATCGGCTACCTGACCCGCGGCCGGATACCGGTCCGTATCAGCCCGCAGGCCGCGTGGGCGCCCGTTCCGGCGGAGGACCCGTCATTTGGCTGGCGCGGCTTCCTGGCGTTCGAGGACCATCCGCGGCTTGTCAACCCGGCTGCCGGCTTCCTGTTCAGCGCCAACAACCGGATCCTCGCCGATGACTCGGGTCCTTACCTGAGCCTGGACATCGCCGCGCCGTGGCGCGCGACCAGGATCGTGGACACGGTGTCGCGGATGTCCGGTGCGACGGTGGACGACATGGCGGCGCTGCACCGCGACGTGGTCTCACTGCCTGCCAGGCGGATCAGCCGGCTGCTCGGCGACTGGGCGCCGCTGGCTGGCTGGGACGGCCAGATGGACCCCGGCTCCACGGCTGCCGCCGCGTACTCCGTGCTGCGCAGGGAGCTTGCGCTGCTCGTGCTCGAGCGCTCCGGCCTGGCCGGCTACGTCACCCACCCGTGGAACCGGCTGATGCCAGGGTTGCGTTCGGAGTCGGTGGTCTGGCGGGTCGCCGGCGATCACCTGGAGAACGGCGATGAGTCGCTGCTCGGCGGCTGGACCTGGCGGCAGGCGCTGACCGAGGCGGTGCGCCGGGCCGAGCGTGCGTGGGACGGCCGTGCGTGGGGCGAGCTGCACGCCACCGGGCAGCGTCACCCGCTCGGCCGGGCGGATCTCGACCCGCCGTCGGTCCCCTACGGCGGCGACATGGACACCGTGCAGGCAAGCTCCTACATCCCGGTGGAAGGCCTGCGCACGGTGTCCGGGTCGGTCGCCAGGTATGCCTTCGACGTCGCTGACTGGGACCGGTCCGGCTGGGTGCTGCCGTTGGGCGCCTCCGGCGAACCCGGCGCACCTCACGCCTATGACCAGCAGGAATCGTGGCGTACCGGCCAGCTGGTTCCGGCGCCGTACTCGCGCCATGCCGTCGATGGCGCAGCGGCGGAGCGGATCACGCTGGCCCCCGCCTGATGGCGCGGATGGTCAGCAACTGGTCTTCAGCGCTATTCGCGGCAGAAGGCCATCCGCACTTGCTCGAGTCGGGCAAAACCCCTTTGACCAGGGCATGCCCGCGACCTACTGTTGGTGCCCGTGTCTAGCTGGACGATCGAGGAATGGCCGGAACGCGAGCTCTCCGACGAACTGCTCGGGGAGCTGT
>JASHTT010000025.1 GCA_030040415.1 Streptosporangiaceae bacterium
ACGCCATCGAGTCCGGCGCCTTCGAACTGGCTGAACCACCGGACTGCCGTTCCCCTATCCATGGTGGCGGGCGTCAGGTAAACCGGGGACGCTGCCTGTGCCAGCGCCTCGGTAAGAATGTCCCTTCGGCGTTCGAATGGCAGCCCGGTACAGTCGTCGTCCCCGAGCGCGAGCAGGTCGAACGCGACGAAGGACGCCGGCGTCTGGCTGGCGAGCAGCCGCACGCGGCTGTCCGCCGGGTGGATCCGCTGCAGCAGGGCCTCGAAATCGAGCCTGCGGCCGTCAGCGTCCGGGATGACGATCTCACCATCGATCACGCAGCGGTCCGGCAGGTTTGCCCGCACCGCGTCGACAACCTCGGGGAAGTAGCGTGTCATCGGCCGCTCGTTGCGACTGCCGATCTCGACCTCAGCACCGTCGCGGAAGACGATGGAGCGGAAGCCGTCCCACTTCGGCTCGTAGCTGAAGGCGCCGGTCGGGATGTCCTTGACGGACTTCGCCAGCATCGGAGAGATGGGCGGCATCACGGGAAGATCCATCCCGCCATCATCTCGCGCCGGTCTCCCGCTGGTGAGCAGGTGTGATCAGGTAGCCAGTGCTCGCCGGCCGGGCGGTCGGCGAGGCGTTCCGTCGCGGGTTCACGCGACGCTCATTGAGACGTCATCTGCCGGCAACGGCACGGCTAGCGCGCGGGTCAGGCGCAGCAGCAACGATGTGGTGCCGGCCTGATCGGGGACCCTGGCGGCCGGCGCGAGGCGGCTTGCGCATGCACCGAGCGCGGCTCGCCTGGAGGGAGCGCGGATGCCGCAGTCGAAGAAGAAGAGGAGTCAGCGCGCTGGCGCGGCGGCCAAGACCGCCAGGCCGCTTGCACGATCCGGTGCCGGCGCGGCGAGTCCCGAGTCGGCCAGCAGCCTGCCGGCCGGCTTGCAGCGGCGGCAGGCGCCAGATCTCGCCGCCGGTAAGGAGACCTTGGCTCTGCCGAGCACGCCGCAGCTTGCCAAGCCCATTTCTGCAGTGCCCGTCTCCCGTAAGAGCGCTTCTAACGGTCGCGCCTCCGGCAACCTTGCCTCCGGGTCCGACCGAGAGCGACCCACCGGATCCGCGCCGACCAAGCCCGCGACCAGCCCTGCGGCCGGCGCCGCGGCCGCGCCCGCAGCCCCCACGGCAGCGGACCGGCGGCCTTCGGACGGTGGCGCGGACGAACTGCCAGCGTGGGTGGCGAAGGCGCTGGCAGAGGTGCTCCTGCTCACCTACTGGATTGACCCCGGTGAGCAGGGCGATCCGTTCGACGCGACGATCCGGTTCACCGGACGGCGCAAGGGCGTGACCGGCCGCCCGCAGGCTGGCGACACGTTCTCCCAGGAGGACACCGTCACCGGCGTCCTGCCGGGCAGCGGCCCGGTGGCGATAACCGCGAAAGTCAGCGGCGTCACGGCTGGCGAGTGGGAGGTGACCGCAGAGCCGGTGACGCGGCGAGGCAACGCCAGGTTCCGGTCGTGGACGTCGGCCGGCCCGCAAACGCCAGGCAATGGGCCGGTGCCCTGGCCGCGCCGGGTGAAGATCCCTGCTGAGTTCCCGGCGACGGCCCGCACGGCCCGGCTGCCCAGAACCAAGCTGCCGGGGGTTGTCCGGTTTGCCTACTCGACCCTGGTGTCGCTCGGCGTACTTGTCGGTCTCGGCGTGGAGTATCTGCTGCTGCACGTCGGTCACTACGTGGCCTTCGGCCCGCTGATGTACTCGCTGGCGGCGGTGGCGGCCGGGGCCGTCGGCGGTAAGGCCTGGTTCATCGCGGTGCGGCGCGGCAAGCAATTCGACGGCTGGTGCATCCAGGGATTCGTGGCGGGCGCCGCCGTCGTCATCGCCATCGCCGCGCTCGTCGGCACGGGCATGCCGTCCGCCGCGCTGCTGTCCGTGGCGGCGCCCGCGCTGCTGATCGGCATGGCTGTCGGGCGGCCGGGCTGCTTCTGGGCGGGCTGCTGCACGGGCCGGCCGGTATCGGCACGCTGGGGGATCTGGTCCTCGGATCGCACGCTCGGCTGCCGGCGTGCGCCAGCGCAGCTGATCGAGGCGCTGTCGGCGCTGATCATCGGCGTGGCCGTGCTCTGCGTGGTGCTGCTGGCTGGCTTCGAGCGATCTGGTCCGATGGCGGTGGCGGCCCTGGCCGCCTACACCCTGGTCAGGCAGTTCGTCATCGGCCTGCGCGCCGAGCCGCGCCGGTGGAAGTACGGGCGGCGGGTGACGGCGGCCGCCGCCGCTATCGCCTTGGTAGCGAGCATCGCAGTGTTCGCCGTGCGATAACCAGCCCCGCACCGCTGTCCTGGTGAGTCGCCCTGGCGCCAGCTTCGGGTTGGCCGCGGCCTAGGCTACTGGGCACGTAGGCGATGGGCGGTGATGTGATGGTGCGGAGCCGCATCTCCCGGATACGGGTCGCGTTCCTCGCGGTAGCGCTGGTGTCGACGCTGCTGGTTCTGCTGCCACCAGTCGGCACGGCAGTCGCACGGCACGCTTGGGTCGAGGCCGTCCAGTACGCGGTGCTGGCGATGGTCGGTCCGGTGCTGCTCGTCCTTGGCGCGCCCTGGCGGTTGCGCGGACAGTCGGACCCGGCCGGAACGAGCCTTGCCGATCGTCTTGTCAGATCACGGTCGCGCCGCGAGCGAGGGCTAGCGCCGTGGGGATTTCTCCTGGCGTTCGTGGTTGCAGCGATTGTCTGGCGGCTGCCGCCTGTCGTTGACGCGCTAGCCAGGCACCCCGTTCTGGCCCTCGCCGAGCTGGCCACCCTCTTCCCGGCCGGCTGTGGCCTCTGGCTGGAACTTGTCACCTCGCCGCCGTTGCTGCCGCGCATCAGCGGCCCGCAGCGGGCGCTGTTCGCCGCCCTGGCCATGTGGACGATATGGGTGTTGGCTTACATAATGGGCTTTTCGGGCGCGGGCTGGTTCGCTGCTTACGCCCATCAGACCGGCTCGGGGCCCAGCCCCGCGGCTGACCAGCAGATCGCCGCGGGCATCCTGTGGGCAGTTCCGGCACTGTGCTTCACCCCGGTGGTATTCGCCAGCATGCTCGGCTGGCTTAGCGACAGCGCCGACCCCGACGAGGAACTGCGGTCGGTCACCGCAACAGCCCACGATGCGGACCGCGTTACCCCGCCACCGCCGCGCGGTTGGCGGGCTCGATCGGCCCGCCGCTAGGCGGGCTTCTGCCCTATCCCTCCCCCACTCGCAGGCCTGTGACCTGCGGAGATCCTCTTACGGCGGTTCATGGCTGCCGCCAAGGCCAGTCATAGGCGACTCAGAAGTGCGCCGGGCAGCCTGAAAAACGTCGCCGCCGCAAGGGTGGCGGGAACGGAGGAAAGTCGTGGGTTGGCTCTGGATGAACATCGTTCCGGCACTGCTGGCCTGGGGCGCGATGACCGGCATCCCGCTGTGGATGGTGTTCAAGCGCCCGGACCGTGCCGCGAGCGATCCGCTGGTCGTCCCGGCACAGAAGCGGCCGGTCTGGCCGGCCGACAGGCAACTGACCGCCGAGCGTGAACTCGCACTGGCGCATAGCGAACTGGCCAGGGCTCACCGCGATCCCGTCCCGGTACGGGTCGCCGTTGCCGCCTCGCGGTGACTAGCACGAGTCAGCCGTCCGGCGGCGGGCCGCGGCCCGCCGCCGGACGCATGTGGCGAGGATGGCTGAGGTCGCCCGCTCCCGGGTGTCCCTGATATGAAGGCATCTAAGTCCGCAGGCTCGGCAGCGCAAGGGAGCCGTCATGAAGGTGCCGCTCACGATCGGGGACTTTCTACGCCGCGGTGCCGCCGTATACGGCGACAGGCCGGCCGTGTTCGACGAGCCGGGTATACCCGGTTCGCTCGGCACTGTCAGCTACCGCGAACTGGATAGCCGGGCGCGGGGGATGGCGATCGCGCTCGAGGAACTGGGCGTCGGGCAGGGCGAGCGGGTGGCGATCGTCAGCCCGAACGCGGCCAAGTTCGTCATCTCCTACTTCGGCGTGAGCGCTTACGGCCGGATCCTCGTCCCGGTGAACTACCGGCTGAATGCCGACGAGATCGGCTACATCGTCGGTCACTCCGGCTCGACGGTCCTCCTCGTGGACCCGGAGTCCGAGGAGAGCCTGCAGGGTGTAACCGCGAAGCACAAGATCGTCCTGGATGGCGAGGCAGATGCCGCCCTGTTCGCGCCGGCGGCGGATGGCGCCGAGCCGGCTGCGTGGGCGGCCGACGAGGACGCCACGGCGAGCATCAACTACACGAGCGGCACCACGGCGAGACCGAAGGGCGTGCAGATCACGCACCGCAACGCCTGGTTGAACGCGGCGACGTTCGGCTGGCACACGTCGGTCACCGACCGCGACGTGTACATGCACACGCTGCCGATGTTCCACTGCAACGGCTGGGGCATGCCGTACGCGGTCACCGGGATGGGCGTGCCGCAGGTCGTGGTCCGCAAGATTGACGGCGAGGAGATCCTGGCCCGCATCGGCGCCTACGGCGTCACGCTGCTGTGCGGCGCGCCGGCGGTCGTTGCGGCGATCCTGACGGCAGCCGCCGACCGGCGTGCGGCCGGACGTGAGGTGCCTGGCGCCGGCACGATGCGGATCGTCGTGGCCGGGGCGCCGCCGCCGTCAAAGACCATCGAACGCGTGCAGTCGGAGCTCGGCTGGGAGTTCATCCAGATCTACGGGCTGACCGAGACGGCGCCGCTGCTCACCATCAACCGGGCGCCCGCCGAGTGGGACGGCTTGCCAGCCGCCGAGCGGGCCAGCCTGCAGTCGCGGGCAGGCGTTCCGGCGA
>JASHTT010000280.1 GCA_030040415.1 Streptosporangiaceae bacterium
TCGCGGAGCGAGCCGGCTCGCTGGCCAAGCTGGTCGAGCAACTGCTGCTCGGCTCGCGTGCCGGGGCGGAGCAACTGCAGGTCAGCAACGGCGCGTTCGACCTCGCCGGGCTGCTGAGCCGGGCCGCGGTGGCATTCCGGCCGCTATCGGACCGGCACACACTGGAGATCGACGTGCCGGACGAGCTGCCGCAGGCGTATGGCGATCCGCTGGCCACCGACATCATCGTCGGGCAGCTGCTCGAGAACGCCTTCAAGTACTCGCCCGACGGCGGGGCCGTCATCGTCCGTGCTGGCCTGTCGGACGACAAGATCGTCGTGACGGTGGAGGACGAGGGGATCGGCATCCGGCCTGAGGATCGCGAGCGGGTCTTCGACCGCTTCGTCCAGGGTGAGGCCGGCGACCGCCGCAGGTTCGGCGGGATAGGCCTCGGCCTCTACATCGTCCGTCAGCTCGCGAGGGCACAAGACGGCGACGTCCGGGCTGAGGGCCGGGACGGCACCGGGACGACGATGCGGCTCCAGCTCAGGCAAGCTGACAACGGCCCTGAGGGCACGGGGGGCTCGGCGACGGGGGGCTCGGCTAGTGAGGGCTCGGCCACCGAGGGCTCGCTGGCGACGCACTGACACTACGGCACTTGCATGAGCTTCGCTGACCGTTTCATCCCGATCTCCGGTAATCGAACTGCCATAGCGTCGCGGATCAGGCGGCCACCGCGCGGAAGCCGCTCAGGCTCCGGCCGTCTCCATCGAAGACGTCTTGATCCGCCTCCTGGTGACCGGGTCGCGCAGCACTGGTTCGCCACCGGAGGCCTCGATGTACTGGTCGACGATGGTGATCACGTCGTACCCTTCCGTGACGATCTTGCCGCGCTCCATCCAGATCACCCGGTTGCAGGTCAGCTCGATCTCCTCGAGTTCGTGGGCCACCAGGAAGACGGCCCCCGCCGCGGCCCGCAATTCCTCGATCCGGTTGTGGCTCTTAACCCGGAACTCGGCGTCACCGGTGGCGAGCGCCTCGTCGATGAGCAGCACCTCGTGGGTTTTCGAGGCTGCGATGGCGAACCGCAGCCGCGAGCCCATCCCGGCGGAGTAGGTCTTCATCGGCAAGTCGATGAAGTCGCCCACACCGGAGAAGCCCACGATGTCCTGGTACTTCGCCTTGACCTCGGCTCTCGACATGCCCATGGCCAGGCAGCCGAGCACCACGTTCCGCTCGCCGGTCAGCTCGTCGAGCAGTGCGGCGTTGACGCCGAGCAGAGATGCCTGGCTGTTGGTGTAGACGTTGCCCTTCTCGGGCGGGAGCAGGCCCGCGATGGCGCGCAGCAGCGTCGACTTGCCCGAGCCATTCCGGCCGATGATCCCGATCGCGTCGCCGCGATTGGCGACGAAGGACAGGCCGCGGACCGCGTGCACCTCCCGGATGTTGCCGCGGGTCTTGCGGCCAATCATCCGCAGCAAAACAGTCGCAGCGGTGCCGCGATCGCCACCTGCGCCGTAGACCTTGTAGACGATGTGCAGGTCGTCCACGATCACCAGCGGCTCAGCCACGACCGTACCTCGTCTCGGCTCGCCAGAAGAAGAAGAACCCAACCACGATAGCCACTACCGCCCAGCCGGCCGCGAGCGGCCAGTTCAGGTCTGGGCTGATCACCGGCATGCAGTACTTGCTGTTGTACAGGTAGTTATGAGTGACGCCGTTGATCGTGACGTCTGGCCACTTCGCGCACAGCGCCTTGTTATAGGGCGCGGCGCCGGGCGCGCTCTCCCGCTGTTTCTGGAGCAGCGCCAGCCGGATCAGGGTGATGTAGATGGCCGCCGGGTTGATGTAGAGCAGCTTGACGATCAGCGGGTGGCGGAATCCTCGCTCGGCCAGGGTCAGCAGGCTGAACAGCACGCCGGACATGTACATCCAGGTGCGCAGCAGGAACGGCAGCAACTGGCTGAAGTCGTTCAGCTGCGCGCCGACCCGGGCGACGAACATCCCGATCCCGGCGTTGAACAGCGCCTGCAGCAGGAGCGCAGGAATGAACAGCAGCCAGTACCAGGTGATCGGCTCGCCGCTGACCAGGATGATCACGAACATGACGACCGAGGCGATCAGCATCTGCTGCAGCTCGATCAGCACATAGGCGAGCGGCAGCGCAGCGCGTGGAAACTGGAGCGCCCTGATCAGCGGCAGGCTGTCGGTGATGACCTTGGATGTCGAGATGAAGGAGCGCTGCGTGAAGTTGAAGACGAAAACGCCGACGACCAGGAACGGGATGTAGTCGGGGATTCCCCTGCTGGTGTCGAGGATCTTGCCGAAGATCAGCCAGTAGACCGCGACGTTCAGCAGCGGCGTCAGGACCTGCCACAGCTGGCCGAGCTTGGCATTGGTGTACATGGCGATGTTCTGCGCAGTGGCGAACGCCAGCATGAAATGCCGGCGCTGCCATAGTTCCCGCACGTAGCGCGGCGGCGACGGCCGCTCAGCGCTCGGCCGCAGGCCGTATCTGGCGGCCAGATCGGTCAGCGACTCGTTGAGGTCAGGGGACAGAACGCCGACGTCGCCGGCCGCCAGCGCACCCGGCGCCGATATCCGGCCGGCGCGTTCAGTGCCAGAGCGGGCGGTCCGCCGTGCTCGGGGCCGCGCGCTCGGGCCGCCGGGTTCGGTCACGCTCCGCTCCTGCCAGCATCTGAGTTGTGCGGGGCAACTATCACGCCGCGACTGTACCATTATGACAGTTGTGCGGTACAACTAATGGTGTGGCGAGCGTGTCTCCTGACGATATCGAGCTTGAGCGACTGCTCACGCAGCTGCTGCGCGCGATTGCTCCTGACTTCCGCGCCGCGGCCGCGCAGAACCATCCATCGGCAGGCGTTGACGCAGCTGAGGAACCCGGCGCGGACGCAGTTGGCAAACCTGGCGCTGACGCAGTCGGCAAACCCGGCGCGGACGCAGCTCGGGCACTTGATACTGGCGCGGCTGGCGAACCCGGCGCTGACGTAGTTGGCGAGCCCGGCGCGGACGCAACTGGCGGCGCGGACGCTGACGTACCTGGCGACACCGGGGCCGTCGCGCCCGCGGATCCGCCCGACCCGGTGCAGGTCCCGCCGCAGCCAGCCGCGGACGCGAACGGTCTGCCCCAGGTCACGGGCTCCGAGGCGCGCGCACTCATCGAACTGGTGACGGCTCGCGGTATCGCCCAGGGCGAGCTCGCCGGGCTGCTCGGCCTCGAGAAGAGCACCGTGAGCAGGCTAGCGGCCGGGCTGGAGCGAAAAGGCTGGCTCCAGCGCGGCCGGGACGAGGGCAACCAGCGTTACCGGCGTCTCTACCTGACCCCGCAAGGCGCCGGTGTCGCGGCCGGGGTGTGGCAGGCCTGGCAGTTGAGGCAGGCGCGGATCCTGGGCTCACTGTCGGCCGACGAGCGGGCCGGCCTGTCCGCTGGCCTGCGCGGGCTGGTCCGGGGGCTGGCTGCCGAGGGCCTCCTCGGTGACGCGTCGGCCGATGACGACCCGAGCCAGCCCTAAGCAGTCCGCGATCCGGGTGCGGAATAGACCCTGGGGCCGCATGAGCCGCACCAATCACAGGATTCCCAGTAGTCGTCGGCGGCTGCGCAGAAACGATCTTCGCCGACGGCATGGAAGTGAAGTAGCGCCGGCTATAGGCGGCACTACTTCACTTCCATGAACGAGTCTGATCATGTGGCCGCTGCCGATGACGCCGGCGAGGTCGTTCTCGAAGAAGTCAGTGCCAGCTTGGACCCGTTTTGTCAGTAATGAGTACACACTGACGTGCATGGCGACAGACGGCCGCCCGCTGCCGGCGTTGCCGAATAACCGCGCGCTGAGTCTCCGCCCCGCGTCTCCGCGCGTCGCGGTCGCAGTGGCGGTTTCAGTGCCGCGAGGCCGGGCATCCCGCACGCAACGGCCCGTTCGCCGGGACCGACATCTCCAGGGGCTCTGCCAGGGGAGGTGAGGACATCGGGGGTGGTACAGCTGCCGTGCGCGCCCGCGAGTGTCGCGGTCGCCCGTCGGCAGCTGACTGACGACCTGACGGCGGCGGGCATCTTCGACGCGGCGGTAGGCGATGCCGTGCTCGTCGTCAGCGAGCTGTTCAGTAACGCCATCTTGCACGCCAGACCACTGCCGGGTGCCAGCCTGCGGGTCGCCTGGGATGTCGGTGACGGCGCCGTCGAGGTAGCGGTCAGCGACGGCGGCGGCCCGACAAGGCCGCAGCAGGCCAATGCCTCGTTGTCGTCGCTCGGCGGGCGTGGTCTGGACATCGTGGAGTACCTGTCCCGCAAGTGGGGTGTCCGGGCGGACGAGGAAGGCCTGACGGTTTGGGCGGTTCTGGCCGCGCCGGCGTCAGGCAGCGAGCAGCAGGAAGCTGCCGGCGGTCGCGTCCGGGAGGCGTAACCGGGCCAGGAACTGGTGATACTCCCTCCCGGGGGACGGGGGGATTTGTGGCTCGGACGCACGGCGCGGACTGCGAGGTCGGTCAGCTCCGGACCGTGGTGATGCACAGGCCGGGGCTCGAACTCGCACGGATGACGCCGCGGCACAAGGATCGCCTGCTATTCAGCAGCCTGCCCTGGGTGAGCAGGGCCCGCCAGGAGCACGACGTTCTCAGCCAGGCGCTGCGCGACTACGGCGTCGAGGTGCTATATATCACCGAACTGCTGCAGGACGCGCTGGAGTACGAGCAGGCCAGGAACGAGGCCATCGGCCTGGCTGTGGCAGACGCGGGACTCGGTGAGGAGCTGCGTGGGCAGCTCAGGTCTCACCTCGAGGAGCTCGGTCCGCAGGAGCTGGCGCAGGTGCTCATCGCCGGACTCACGCCTGACGAGCTGAAGATCGGCCACGGCGTGGTATTCGAGCTGCTCGACCGGCACGACTTCGTGCTCGACCCGGTCCCGAACCTCATCTTCACCAGGGATTCCAGTGTCTGGATCGGCGACTGCCTGGCTATCGCGAGCCTGGCCAGCGGGCGGCGCCGCCGGGAGGCTGACCTGGTGAGCGTCGTTTACCGACATCATCCCCGGTTCGCCGCCACCCAGTGGCTGTACCAGCCTGACTTCGAGCACTTGGAGGGCGGCGACGTGCTGCTGTTCGCGCCGGGTGTGATCGCCGTTGGCGTCGGCCAGCGGACCACGCCGGCGGGTACGGAGCGGCTAGCCAGGCGGGCATTCGAGACGGGCGCCGCGCACACTGTGCTGGCCGTGCCGATGAGCCAGCATGGCACCGGCGGGCACCTCGACACGGTCTGCGCAGTGGTGGATGTCGGCTCCGTGGTCATGCACACGGCGGCCGCTTACACGCTGACCGCGCGGACCATCACGCCGCGAGAGGGCGGACTGCGGGTGTCCAGGCCGCAGCCGTTCCTCGAAGCCGCTGCACAGGCCATCGGCATCGAGAGGCTGAACGTCATCGACACCGGCACCGACCCGGTGTGCGGGCCGCACGGCCAGTGGGAAGACGGGAGCAACGTGCTCGCGCTCGGCCGGAAGGTGGCCATCAGCCACGAACGGAACTTCGACACGAACGCCAGGCTGCAGGACGCGGGTGTCAGGGTGATCTGCGTGCCGAGCAGCGAGCTTGGCAGCGTTCGGGGCGGGCCACGGTGCATGTCCTGCGCGGTCGTCAGGGCATCGGCGGCGCTGGGCGAAGAAGCAGAGGAAACGCTGGTGCCCGCTCAGTCGGCCCGCCTGCCCGGCGTGGAGCCAGTTGTGCTGCCGGGAGCTGACAGGGCGCTAGAGCCTGTCCCAGCGCTGGTCGGCGCGCTGCACGGAGCCGCAGCCGACACCCGTGGCGGCAGTCAGGTCGCGAGGTCGGCCACGGCGGCAGCCGCGCCTGGCCAGCACCCCAACCAGGCACGGCCAGCGGCCGGCCTGGCCTCGGCAGGCTGACCCTACCGGCCTCTCCGGGCCGACCGTCCCCGCCGGACCATGCCAAGTGCCATACCCGCTGCAACGAGCACAGCGGCGATCAGGGCGAACCTGATGATCATGCCGACGATGGCCATGAGCACCGCGAATACGATCACGGCGGCGACCACGAGCAAGATGATGCGAAGCATGTCATCAGTGTAAGCCGCCACCGCAACGGTGAATGCGCGGCTTGGGCTCGCAACCACAGGGGGATGCCCATCTAGCCGGCGTCATCGCCGACCCGGTAATGTGCGCCACGTGGAGCTAAAGATCTCAACCTCAACGCAGGGCGACCACACCGTCATGTCCGTGACGGGGGAGATCGACCTTTACACAGCTCCAGGCCTGCAGACGGAACTGATGGCCGCGCTGGGTGACGGCGAGGCCAAGCTGATCGTTGACATGTCCGGCGTGGAGTTCTGCGACTCGACCGGCATCAACGTGCTGCTGGCCGCGCACCGGTTCGCCCGTGAGCACGGCGGTGAGTTCCAGTTGGCCGGCCCGCGCTCGGCCACCCGCAAGGTCCTCCAGGTCACCGGGCTCGAGTCGGTGTTCTCCGTGATCGACGACCCGGTGCGGGTAACCGGGCGTTAGCCCTGGCAGCGCGGGCCGCAGATTACCATCACGAGCATGCCCGGCAAGCTTGCTGTCGTCATCCCGGCCCGGAACGAAGCCGACCGGGTCGGCGACACCGTGGCCGCGGCGACCGGGCTGCCTGGGGTTGACCTGGTCGTGGTCGTCGATGACGGGTCGACCGACGGCACCGCCGCCGTCGCGGCGCAGGCCGGTGCTTACGTTGTCAGGCACGCCCGGAACCGTGGCAAGGCAGCGGCCGTGGCTACCGGCGCAGAGGCGGTGCGGTTGTTCGAGTCGCGCCCCGCGGAGGCCGCCGTCGAGCCGGCTGGCGAGCCGCATCATCTGCTACTGCTCGACGCCGACCTCGCTGGCAGCGCCGCCGCGGCGGCACCGCTCGCCGAGCCGGTTCTTGCTGGGACGGCGGACATGACAATCGCCGTCTTCACCGACCGGGTGCGCCGCGGGGGGTTCGGCGTCGTCACGACGACGGCGGGCGCCGGGATCGAGCGCGCGACGGGCTGGCGGCCGACCCAGCCACTTAACGGGCAGAGGTGCCTGACGAGGGCGGCATTCACCGCTGCACTGCCGCTAGCGGCCGGCTGGGGCCTGGAGACCGGCATGAGCATCGACCTGATCCGCCAGGGCATGCGCGTCACCGAGGTGGAAGTGCCGCTGTCGCACCGCGCGACCGGGAACGACCTTGGCTCGCAACTGCACAGGCTCAGGCAGCTCGCAGGCGTGCTCAGGGCCCTGGCAGCCAGGGAGCCGCTGGTCCTGCGGGCCCGCCGGCTGCTGCCGCGCGAGGCGGGCGGCCGAGACGGCGGACGGACACGTTCCCGGAAAGACGGGTCTGGGGAGCCGCCGCCGCCCGCGAGCGGTGATGCAATCATGAGCCGATGAGTTACCGGTACGCCTACCTCGGCCCGAGGGGAACCTTCACCGAAGCGGCGGTACGCCTGCTGGGCGGCGACGGCCAGCGCGAGGCGTTGCCCTGCCCGTCCATTCAGGCCACGCTCGACACGGTCCGTGGCGGCCAGGCAGAACTTGGTGTCGTGCCGATCGAGAGCTCGGTGGAGGGCGGCGTCACCGCCACGCTCGACGAACTTGCCGTCGGCACGGAGGTGGCGATCTGCGCTGAGGTCCTGGTGCCGGTGGAGTTCGCGCTGCTTGCCAGGCCGGGCACCCGGCTCGATGACGTCAAGACCGTTGGCGGCCACCCGGTAGCGCAGCCACAGTGCCGCCGCTGGCTCGCAGCCAACTTGCCGCAGGCCGACTGGCTGCCGGCCGCCTCCAACTCGGACGCGGCGATGCAGGTCGCCGAGGGCCAACTCGACGCGGCGCTGGCCGGCGTCTTCGCGGCCGAACTGTACGGGCTGGTTGCGCTAGCCACTGACGTGCACGACAGGGACGACGCGGTGACCAGGTTCGTGGCTGTGCGACTGCCGACCGCGCCGCCCGAACCGACGGGTGCGGACAAGACGTCCGTGGTCGCGTTCCTCGCCGACGACCACCCGGGCGCGCTGATGGACATACTCGGCCAGTTCGCCTTCCGCGGTGTCAACCTGACCAGGATCGAGTCGCGGCCGACCGGCGAGCGGATCGGCCGGTACCGCTTCTTCATCGACTGCGAGGGCCACGTCGCCCAGGCACGGGTCGGCGAGGCGCTGATGGGCCTCAAGCGCATCTGCAGCGACGTGCGGTTCCTCGGCAGCTACCCGGAGGCTGGCGACAGCCAGGCAGGGAACGTGCCGCGATCGGGCAACCGCCCCACGAACGTCATGCCCAACGCGTCGGATGAGGAGTTCCTCGAGGCCGCGCAGTGGCTGGCCCGGATCCGATCCGTCGGCTAGCGCCGCGCTAAGACGAGGCAGCGGACCATGATCCGGAAGCATTTGGGTGCCAAAAAACGAGCCTGGATCTTACCGGATCATGTCCTGACCTCGCGGCTCAGAGGTAGGGGCCCGCTGCTCGCGGCATGCGCTGGTCGTCGTCCTGGTCGGCGCCAGGCGGGATCATCCCGGGCGGCAGTGCCCTGCGCATCTGTTCCAGCTGCGCCCTGGCCGCCATTTGCTGGGCGAACAGCGTGGTCTGAATGCCGTGGAAGAGGCCCTCGAGCCAGCCCACGAGCTGAGCTTGGGCGACCCTGAGTTCCGCCTCGCTCGGTACCTCGTCATCCGCGAACGGCAGCGACAGGCGCTCAAGCTCCTCGACCAGCTCGGGTGCCAGCCCGTCTTCAAGCTCCTTGATCGAGCTTGTATGGATCTCCTTCAGCCGGGCCCGGCTCTTCTCGTCCAGCGGAGCCGCCCGGACCTCTTCGAGTAGCTGGCGGATCATGCTGCCGACCCGCATGACTTTGGCCGGCTGCTCGACCATCTCGGTCACCGGGCGCTCGTGCACTTCGTCGGCGTCGGCTTGGGTTGCCACGCCGTCCGGGCTGACGACGACGATCCTCGGGGTGTCAGGCGCGTTGCTCTGCTCGGTCATGGTGCCTAGTCTGTCGGCGTTCTCGGCGCTGTGCGTAGTCAGGGTGCTGTGAAACGGACGAGGGACTCGCGGGGAGTATGGCAGGTGTTGGGTTCGAACCACCGTAGGTTAAGCCGACGGTCTTACAGACCGCTTCTTCCGGCCCGCCGGAATGGTCACTGACCTGGGCTGGTCACTTGGCCATGCAGCCGCCGTCGACAACCAGCGTTTGCCCGGTCATGTAGTCGGATGCGGGCGAGGCGAGGAACAGCCCCGGGCCCCTGATCTCGTGTGCTTCGGCGACCCGGCCCATGGGCGTGAAGTTCGTGACTGCGGCCAGGAAACCTGGGTCGTCGTAGGCGCCGAGCTTGGTGCGGTAGAAGCCAGGGCAGAGCGCATTGATCTGGATGCCGCGGGTCGCGTACTCCAGCCCGAGCTCACGGGTCAGGTTGACAACGGCCCCCTTCGCGGCGTTGTAGGCCGGCACCGGGAAGACGCTCGAGCCGCCGGCAAGCCCCCACATGGACGCGATGTTGATGATCTTTCCGCTGCCCTGAGCAACCATCACCCGCAGCGCCTCGCGGGCGCAGTAGAACACGCCGTTCAGGTCCACGTCGAGAACTCTGTGCCAGCCTTCCAGGTCGAACTCATGCACCGGCGAGGGCGACGGATCGGCGATCCCTGCGTTGTTGAAGAGCACGTCCAGCCGACCGAACTGCCGCACGGTGGCATCGACCATTGCCACGACCTCGTGGTGCAGCGTCACATCACACCGCACGGCCAGGCCCTTCCGGCCGATGAGCTCCACAGTGCCCAGCGTGGCCTCGGCACTCGCCAGGTCGATGTCCGAGCACACGACGTCCGCGCCGGCCTCGGCCATGACCGCCGCGAACTCCACTCCCAGCCCACCGCCCGCACCGGTGACGAGCGCGACCTTGCCGGTGAGGTCAAAGAGATGGTCGTTCGGCATCGGCCCTCCTATCGCGGGTTCAGCCACGGGACTGACCTAGCCGTATCACGGCCCGGCAGTTCGGAAAAGAGCCGTCACCGCGGTGCCGCCCCTGTGCTGAGCGCGGCCAGCCCCGCAAACGGAAAAACCCCGGACCCTAACGTGGGTTCGGGGTCATTCCTATGTCTTGAGAGATCCCATCGCGGAGGGTGTGGGATTCGAACCCACGGTGACGCATGACGCCACAACGATTTTCAAGACCGTCGCCCTCGGCCACTAGGCGAACCCTCCGCCGACAACGATAGCGGCGCAGGCGGTCCGGAGTGCACGGGCGCCGTGCGGGCCGGTCGGCGTGGACTGGCCGGGCGACCGCGACCAGCGGCCAGTAGGCTCACG
>JASHTT010000281.1 GCA_030040415.1 Streptosporangiaceae bacterium
TGGAAGCTCAGCCGAGGAGGTACTGCGCGCCTGGCTGGCAGGACGCCTGCCGGCTGACTGGTTCACCGGAGCTCCGGAGGTCAAGGTCGACCGCGAGGAGATCACCGTCGTGGGCACGCTGCCGGACGCCGAAATCGCGTCGGGCAGCTCCGAGGCCGAGGCCGCTGCCGCCGCCGACGGGCGGAGCCGGCGGTTCCGGGAGGAGACCCGCGAGCAGCGAATCAAGATCGCGCGCGAGGCCGAGCACGAGTTCGGCCGGAAGGTGTCGTGGGGCGTCGAAAGCGGCGGCCACCGAGTGATGTTCACCACCTTCTCTGTCCCGGTGATGACGCGCCTGCGCCAGGCCGAGCGGCTGGTGCTCGACACGCTCGTCGACGCGGGCGTAGCCCGCAGCCGCAGCGACGCGCTCGCCTGGTGCGTGCGGCTTGTCGGCGAGCACGAGGACGCCTGGCTGTCCGAGCTTCGTGCCGCGCTGCGCAAGGTCGAGCAGGTCAGGGCGGGGGGCCCGGGTCAGTAGGCCAACCCGGCTGATTTTCGCACGCTCTGCCTGAGCGCTGCTGCACGTCCCGCGGATGCGCGCTCGCGTGCCGCGCGGGGGCCGCCTGCAAGGACGCCCTGGCCGGCTGGCCATAGACCGATTTCGCCATGCCCGTCCGAGTCCGGCCTGCGCAACGGGGGTATGCTCGCCCAATCCCCACCCGGAGGGGCCTGTTCTCCGTTGCCGGATGCAGGTGACCCCGCGAGCGGAGCGACCCGCAATCCCCTGAGGAGGGCCAGTAGTGGCGTATGAGGTCAAAGCGGCGTCAGAGGACTCGGGTTCCACCCATGAGCAGCTCCGCGAGCTGGCAAGCCTGGATGACATTCTCGACGACGCAGGGCTGAAAAACGACTTCGTGCGCGACTTCGTGCGGCACTGGGCCGGGATTACCGGAGCGGCGCGGATCGAGGTGATCGGCGCATCCGACGACGCTCGGCTCATCCGCGAGTCGCTGGCAGCAGGCGAGATCCAGCCGGCCGGCGACGGCAGGTACTACGCGCGCAGCTACGCCAAGGACACGGCGCGCTCCGAAGAGCGCACGATCGTCGCCACGGCCGACCCGGCGGACAAGGGTGTCTACGACAACTGGCGGCCGTCGGGCGAGATGCGTCCGCTAGTCGAGGGGCTCATGCGCGGCGCCTCGGCCGGCAAGACCATGTACGTGATTCCGTACCTCATGGCGCCTCCCGGTTCGCCGCTCGAGCCGTACGCGGTCGGCGTCGAACTTACCGACCATCGCACCGTCGCGCTGCACATGATCCGGATGGCCAGATGCGGCGTCGACTACGTGAACAACCTCGCCGAGCCCGACAAGTTCGTGCGTGGCGTGCACGTGACCGGGGAGCTGGAGAAACTCGGCCAGGGTACGCCAGACGACAAGCGCTACTTCGTCACGGTCGCCGACGAGCGGACGATCTTGCACTTCGGCTCTTCGTACGGTGGCAACGCGCTGCTCGGCAAGATCGCGCACGGACTGCGTCAGGCAGCCTACGACGGCTGGGCGTCCGGGGATTTTCTGGCCGAGCAGTTCATGCTGCTCGGCATCACCGACAAGCAGACCGGTCGCACCTGGCACATCTGCGGTGGCTTCCCGAGCGCGTCTGGCAAGACGAACCTGGCAATGATGCTGGCCCCGGACGGCCTCGGCGACCGCTACCACGTGACGTTCTACGGCGACGACATAGCGTGGCTGCACGTCGACCCGCAGGACGGCCGGATCTACGCGATGAACCCCGAGTTCGGCGTGTTCGGAGTCGCGCGGGATACCAACGAGCAAACGAACCCGACGGCCATTGCCGCGGTCGGCCCGGGCACCGACGTGCTGTTCACCAACGTCGCCTACAACGAGATCACCCACGAGGTGTGGTGGGAGGGCAGGACGGCTGAGCATCCTGCCGACCTGAAGGGCTGGCGGGACTGGAAGGGGCAGCTGGTTGCCGAGCGAGAAGGCGGTGCTGACGGCGAACCGTGGGCGCACCCGAACAGCCGGTTCACCACCACGCTGACTAACGTGCCGAACGTCGCGCCGGACTTCGCCGGCCCAAAGGGCGTTCCGGTCGACGCGATCATCTTTGGCGGCCGGACCCGCGACCGTGAGCCGCTCGTCCGGGCGATTACCGATCTCGCCGAGGGAGTCTACGACGGGCTTACGCTCGGCGCCGAGGCGACATTCGCCGCCGAGGGCGTGGATGGTCAGCTCCGTTACGATCCCATGTCCATGCGGCCGTTCATGTCCTATCCCGAAGGCGCCTACGCCGCACACTGGCTGAACGTCATCGGCTCGGCCCGGCAGATACCGATCTTCGCCCACGTGAACTGGTTCCAGCGGGACCCGCAGGACGGGCACTTCCTGTGGCCCGGATACCGGGACAATCTCCGCGCCCTGCTGTGGTTGATGCGGCTCAAGGACGGCGAGGTGCACGGAGTGCAGACCCCGGTCGGCATCGTTCCGGCCGAGAACGAGCTGGAGCTGGAGGGCGCTCAGGTCAGTCCCGAGGACCTGGCGAAGCTGCTCTCCATCGACGCGCGGCGGTGGCGGGAGGAGATCGCGCATCGGGAGCGGCACCTCGCCCAGTTCGAGGGTTTGCCCGAGGAGATCTGGGCAGCGCACCGCCGAGTCGCCGCGGCCCTGGAGGCCGCCGACTCTGAGTAACTCCGGCTAGCCCGCTGCCGGGTGGCGGGCGGGCCGGCCTCATGCTGACGGCGACCTCGCCGATGTTAACGTTCCGCTATGGGGGATCTACGCTGCGTAGATGGTTCTGTCCTGTCGGTGACGCCCGTGAGCTGCCGTGACCGGGCGGGTCAGCCGTACGAGATCACTCTTAGCCTGGCCAGGAACTCGGTACCCTTTGCCGCCGTTGGCCAGCGCTGCGGCTATCAGCTGTCCAGGCTGGCAGAGCGGGCCATTGCGGCGCGACTGGATCCTGACCAGGCGCGCAGCTGGCCGGATCCCGATGACCGGTTCCCGGAGCCCGATCGCGAGCATGCTGCCAGCCGGCCAGCGCCCCGCCGCCACAGCGGGTTCCTGCCAGGGGAGTCCGAGTACTTCGCGCTGCGGTCCAGGGACCGCACCGACCTGCCCGGTACCGGCGAGCTGCGCTGCGCGCTACGGTCAGAGGCCGTCTGGGCGGGCGAGTGCGTGGGCACCGGGCAGCGGCAGGGCGCGCCCGGGCGGCACGTCGTGCCTGGCCAGCGCTCCTGGCCGTCCGGCCACGCGGCGGCGGGCGAAGGTCGCTGGTGCCTTACCCGGCGCGCGGTGATCGAGGCGTGGGGCGGCAGCGGAATCGGCGTGCGCGCTGTCCTGACCTCGGCCGAACTGGTGGCATTCTTGGATACGGTGCTGTCGGAGCCGGAGAGCGCAGTCCCTGGGGGGACGCCGCCGCCAGGCATCCGGTCAATCAGCAGGCGGTTAGCCGGAGGCCGGCGATCGGTGCCGGGCTGGTGGCAGCGAGAAAGGGTGCCCGATGGGATTGCGGGGTCTCGTCTACCGGCTCTACGAGGGCAGGCTCGAGACGTCGCTGCGTCCGCAGGCGATCCCGCGGCACGTCGGCGTGATGTGCGACGGCAACCGCCGTTGGGCCAGGTCCGCCGGGCTGACCGACGTCAGCAGCGGTCACCGAGCGGGCGCCGACAAGATTTTCGAGTTGCTCGACTGGTGCCGCGACGCCGGCGTGGAGGTCGTCACGCTGTGGCTGCTGTCCACGGACAACCTGGCTAGGCCGGCCGCCGAGCTCGAGCAACTGCTGCGCATCATCGAAGGCACGGTGCGCGCCCTGGTCGCCGAGGGCTGGCACGTCAAGCCTGTCGGCGCGCTGGACCTGCTGCCGGCCGAGACCGCCGAGGTACTCAAGGACGCGGCCGAGGCGACGGCCGGGAACGGCGGGCTGCTCGTCAACGTCGCCGTGGGGTACGGAGGCCGCCGGGAGATAGCGGACGCCGTCCGGTCGCTGCTGCTGGAGCACGCCACTCGGGGCACGACGATTGAGGAACTTGCCGAGATCCTGGACGTGGACCACATCGCTGAGCACTTGTACACGGCCGGCCAGCCAGACCCCGACCTGGTCATCCGCACGTCGGGCGAGCAGCGGCTCGGGGGCTTCCTGCTGTGGCAGAGCGCGCACTCGGAGTTTTACTTCTGCGACGCCTACTGGCCGGCCTTCCGCAAGGTGGACTTCCTGCGCGCGCTGCGGTCGTACGGCGCGCGGCACCGCCGGTTCGGCGCGTGAATTGCGCGTTACGGTACTTCCTTCGCGGGCGGCGACTAGGTACCGTCTGAACTGACGGGCGGTGCGTAGCCGCCCGCCGGGAAGGCCCTCGAAATCCTCGAGCTTCGCGTCCTGGTGCGCAGGCGAGATGAGCGACGGGCCGGTGCCTGGCCCGTTCGCTGGCCAGCCCCGGTCCCGCTGACACCTCATTGTCTGACCGTGGCGCCCGTCTGGCGCCCAGGGAGAGCGAGTGGCCAGTTCCTCAGCGCGCCGGACGGTGCGATCAGCAGAATCCAGGAAAGCAGCAGGCTACGCGGATGGGGGCGCTGCGGACGCCGGGCAGGAGTCGCGCCGTACCTATGTGCTCGACACCAGCGTCCTGCTGGCGGACCCGTCAGCCATTGGCAGGTTCGCCGAACACCGCGTGGTACTGCCGGTCGTCGTCGTCACCGAGCTAGAGGCCAAGCGGCACCACCCTGAGCTTGGCTATTTCGCCCGGCAGGCGCTGCGCAACCTGGACGATCTGCGCATCGAGCATGGTCGGCTGGATGCCGACATCGCCGTCGGTGATGCGGGCGGCAGCGTGCGGGTCGAGCTGAACCACTCCGATCCGGGGGTCCTGCCCGCTGGCTTCCGGCTCGGGGACAACGACTCGAGGATCTTGTCCGTCGCCTGCAGCCTCGCCGCCGAGGGTCAGGATGTCGTGCTGGTCAGCAAGGACCTGCCGCTTCGCGTCAAGGCTGCCGCGGTAGGCCTGACCGCGCAGGAGTACCGCGCGGAGCTTCCACCGGACTCGGGCTGGACGGGCATGGCCGAGCTTGAGGTGACCACGGCGGAGGTCGACGAACTTTACGAGAGGGGACGCCTGGACCTGCAGTCGGCTCGGGATCTGCCCTGTCATACCGGCCTCGTGCTGGTCTCTGGCGCGGGCACGGGTAGTGCTCTCGGCCGGGTGCAGCCCGACAAGTCCGTCAGGCTCGTCCGCGGTGACCGCGAGGCGTTCGGCTTGCGCGGCCGGAGCGCGGAGCAGCGCGTCGCGCTGGACATACTGCTCGACAATGAGGTCGGCATTGTCTCGCTCGGCGGGCGAGCGGGGACCGGCAAGTCGGCGCTCGCGCTGTGTGCCGGGCTGGAGGCTGTCGTCGAGCGCGGCCAGCACCGCAAGCTCGTCGTCTTCCGGCCGCTCTACGCGGTCGGCGGCCAGGAGCTTGGCTACCTGCCGGGTTCCGAGGCGGAGAAGATGAACCCGTGGGCGCAGGCGGTCTTCGACACCTTGTCTGCGGTGACCTCGAAGGACGTCATCGACCACGTGCTGGACCGCGACATGCTCGAGGTACTGCCGCTTACCCACATCCGCGGTCGTTCGCTGCACGACTCGTTTGTCGTCGTCGACGAGGCACAGTCGCTCGAGCGCGGCGTGCTGCTGACCGTGCTGTCCAGGATCGGCTCGGGCTCGCGGGTGGTGCTGACGCACGACATCGCGCAGCGGGACAACCTGCGCGTCGGCCGGCATGACGGCATTGTCGCGGTGATCGAGAAGCTCAAGGGGCACCCGTTGTTCGCGCACGTCACGCTCGTCAGGTCGGAGCGCTCGCCGATCGCCGCCCTGGTCACCGAGATGCTGGAGGAAACCGGCCTGTAGCGGGGGGATCCCGGGGGGTCGTCCCCCCGGGGCAGACACTGCGGTACGGTGACCAGCGAAATGAGTCATGCGCCCGACCCGCGCGGCAGCACTCCTGCGGACGCCAAGCCCCTGCTGACCGGCCTTGCCGACCCGGTCTCGGTGCTGATG
>JASHTT010000282.1 GCA_030040415.1 Streptosporangiaceae bacterium
CTGCAGCCCGAGCGCGTGGTGCTGCTGCCCGACGGCGTCGAGGACGCCTGGAGCGCAGAGCTCGCCGACCTGGTGGCGCTCGCCTGACCGGTCGCGGGAAAAGAGAAGTGATCTTTTGCCGTCGTCTGGGTAGCCGATCACAGCGTAATGAGTGATCATGGCGGGATAGCGGGTAGGCAGCGGTCACTTCAGCTCACCGGGAGGTTCGCGTGACCGAGACTCTCAAGAAGGGCACCAGGGTCACTGGCGCCGACCGGACGAAGCTTGCCGCCGACCTGAAGAAGAGGTACAGCGCGGGGGAGAGCATCCGTTCCCTGGCCGCTTCCACCGGGCGTTCCTACGGATTCGTGCACCGGATCCTCAGCGAAAGCGGCGTGGCGTTGCGCGGTCGCGGCGGCGCGACGAGAGGCCGGGCCAAGGCCAAGGCCTGAGCGCGCGAGCCTAAGCTGAGCAGGTGCCTGAGCTAGCCGAACTCGCCGACATCGGCCTGGACCTGCGGGTGCAGGACAGCGTCGCGACGGTCACGCTGAACCGGCCGGGCCGCCGCAACGCGATGACGCCCAGCCTGTGGCTCGGACTGGCGGAGGTCGGCCGGGCACTGCCTGAACAGGTCCGGATCGTCGTGGTCCGCGGCGCTGGCCCGTCCTTTTGCGCGGGGATAGACCTTCGGCTGTTCACAGCTGAAGGCGTGCCGGGCGAAGACTTCAGGCTGGACCCGGCCGACGACGGGTTCGACGAGATCCTGGCCAGCTGGCAGGCGGGGTTCACCTGGTTGCGAGATCCGCGGTTCGTGTCGATCGCGGCGGTGCAGGGTCACGCCCTCGGAGCCGGCTTCCAGCTGGCCCTGGCCTGCGATCTCAGGGTGCTCGCCGACAACGCGAAGCTGTGCATGAAGGAGCCGGCTCTGGGCCTCGTTCCCGATCTGACCGGGACGAAGCCACTCGTCGAGATCGTCGGCCTGCCCCGCGCCACCGAACTGTGCCTTACAGCGCGCACCGTGGCTGCGGCCGAAGCGCTGGAGTTGCGACTGGCCGAGGTTGTCGTGCCGGAAGCCGAGCTCGAAGCGGCGGTCGGCGACCTGGTGGCGGCCCTGCTCGGCACCGATCCGGCTGCGGCCCGCGCCACGAAGGCGCTGCTCGCGCAGGCGCGCGCGAACACCCTGGAGCAACAGGCGGCGGCCGAACGGAAGGCGCAGCGGTCGCTGCTGGCAGCCCGGCAGCGCTGACTGGTTCGCCCTGAGCTGAGCTGGGATGCAACGCGGCGGCTGGTAGGTTCACCCTTCATGACCATGCAGAGCCAGTGGCATGCCATGCGCGGCTTCACCCGGGACCCCTCGGTCACCAAGCAGCGGCTGAAGAAGGGGACCATTCGCCGGATCGCCGGCTACGCCCGGCCGTACCGCCTGGACCTTGCCATCTTCCTGCTCGCCGCGGCGCTCGACGCGGTGATCACCGTCGCCTACCCGGTGCTACTCGCGGTGGTCATCGACAAGGGCATCCTGCCCAAGCGGCCATCTGTCGTACTGACGGTCGCGATCATCGTCGCCGGGCTCGCCATCTTCGACGCGTTCCTCGGGGTAGTGCAGCGGTACTTCACCTCGCGAGTCGGCGAGGGCCTCATCTATGACCTGCGCACCCAGGTCTTCGAGCACGTGCAGCGCCAGCCGATTGCCTTCTTCACCAGGGCGCAGACAGGCTCACTGGTGAGCCGGTTGAACAGCGACGTGATCGGCGCTCAGCAGGCGCTCACGTCGACCTTGGCGTCCGTGGTATCGAGCTCGCTGCAGCTGATCTTGATACTCATCGCGATGTTCTACTTCTCCTGGCTGGTCACCGTTGTCTCGCTGGTGCTCATCCCGATCTTCCTGCTGCCGGCGAGAAGGGTCGGCCGCAAGCTGCAGCGGCTCAGCCGGGAGTCGATGCAGCTCGACGCGGAGCTCGGCTCGACGATGACGGAGCGGTTCAACGTGGCCGGCGCGATGCTGTCCAAGCTGTACGGCAAGCCGGCGCAGGAGTCGCGGCTGTTCGCCGGGCGGGCGGAGCGGGTGCGGGACATCGGCGTGCTGACCGCGCTGTGGGGCAGTGGCCTGTTCATCGCGCTGTCCCTGCTCGCCATGCTGTCGACGTCGGTCGTCTATGGGGTCGGCGGCTGGCAGGCCATCCACGGCGTCTTCCAGGTTGGCACGCTGGTCGCCCTGGCCGCGCTGCTGAGCAGGCTGTACGGGCCGATCACCTCGCTGTCCAACGTCCAGGTGAACGTCATGACCGCGCTGGTGAGTTTCGACCGGGTATTCGAGGTACTCGACCTGCAGCCGCTCATCGCCGAGAGCCCGGACGCCGTACCGCTGGCGCTGCCCGAGCTGGACGGCCAGGCCGCCGCGCCCGAGATCGAGTTCGACCACGTGAGCTTCCGCTACCCGGCGGCGTCGGAGGTGTCGCTGGCCTCGCTGGAGTCGATAGCGCTGCCGGCGCCGGAGCGGTCCGGGCAGGTTCAGGCGCTCACCGACGTCAGCTTCCGCGCCCCGGCTGGCAAGCTCACGGCGCTCGTCGGCCCGTCCGGTGCGGGCAAGACCACGATCACTCACCTGGTGGCCAGGCTGTACGACCCGACCAGCGGCACAGTCCGGATCGGCGGCGCCGACCTGCGCGACGTCACGCTCGAGTCGCTGCACGACACCGTCGGCGTGGTCACCCAGGATGCCCATCTCTTCCACGACACGATCAGGGCCAACCTGCAGTACGCCAGCCCTTCGGCCAGCGAGCGGGAGATTGTCCTGGCCTGCCAGGCCGCGCAGATCTGGGACCTCATCGCGAGTCTGCCCGACGGCCTCGACACCGTGGTGGGAGACCGCGGCTACCGGCTGTCCGGCGGTGAGAAGCAGCGCGTCGCACTGGCCCGGCTGCTGCTCAAGGCGCCGTCCGTGGTCGTACTCGACGAGGCCACGGCGCACCTGGACTCCGAGTCCGAGGCCGCGGTGCAGCGAGCGCTGAAGACCGCGCTGGCCGGGCGCACGTCGCTCGTCATCGCGCACCGGCTGTCGACGATCAGGGAAGCCGACCAGATCCTGGTCGTGGACGGCGGCAGGGTGGTCGAGCGCGGCGGGCACGCCGAGTTGCTCGCGGCCGGTGGGCTGTACGCCGACCTGTACCAGACGCAGTTCGCCGGCCAGGAGGCCGTGGTCGCGTGACCCCGGCTTGTCCGCCCGCCGCGGCCGGCGTCAGCGGCCGTAGCCGACCCTGCGCAGGTCGGTCCCGGCGACCGACTCTATCTCGCTGACCTGGGCGGTGCTCAGCTGGCGCCGCCAGGTACCGGGCTCCATGCCAGGCACGGAGTCCCGGCGGCCGCGCCGCAACCCGGCCGCGCTGACTTCGGCGCCCACGAAGCCCGAGACGGCGGCCAGCGTGGCCGCCGGGTGCGCGACCAGGCTCTCGTAACGGATCGTGGTCAGCTGCTCGGCTGACATGGCGGTGCGCAGCCGCGCCATCGTCCGGACGCTGCCGCGCCAGCGCATCGCGCACTTACCCGCCACCGACAGCTCGGGCCAGGCGGCCAGGTCCTCCTCGGTTTCGACGCCGAAGAACGGGTTAGGGAACTCCGTCTCGACGTTCGCCAGCCCGGGACGGAACCAGCCGAGCACGGCGGCATCGCCGAGCATCGCGGTCACCGCGTCCCTGCCGTCCCTGATGATCTGGATCAGCTTGGCGTCCGGGAACGCGTCGACCAGGGCCTCCGCGCAGTACATGAGGTCCGGGCTGGCGTCGCCATACCTGCTGATCTCCCGTTCGGCCACGCAGCATGACAGGCCGTCGACACCGCCCGCCTCGCGGCACGCCGGTGAGCAGGTCAGGCAGCAGTGCGCGGTGACCTGCCAGGCCTGGGCGAAGGCGTCGCGCAGCACCGTGGCGGCCGCATCGCTGCGGCCACGCTGGATCGACGGGCTGCGGGCGAAGGCGTACACCACGCTCTGCACGGCCTCCTGGCCGATCGTCAGGTGAAATCCCGGCGACCGCTTGAAGGCGCGTCCGAGCAGGTCCGCACCCGAATGCGGGGCGCCGAT
>JASHTT010000283.1 GCA_030040415.1 Streptosporangiaceae bacterium
CGCACAAGGACGTCGCGGTGATGACCATCGCGTCATTCCTCGGCATCATCGCCGCGCTGATGGTGCGGTTCGCCTTTTACTCCGAGCTGTTCAGCGGCCGGGGCCGGAACAACAACACCGCGTTGCTGATCATCCCGATCATGATTCTCAGCATCGTGACCTACGTTGTCAGCTTCCTGTTGATCAGGCTGCTGTCCCGGTACCGCGAGCTGGCCGCAGACCGCTCGGGCGCGCTACTCACCGGGCAGCCGTCGGCACTGGCTAGCGCGCTGGTCAAGGTCACCGGGGATATGGCCAGGATCCCGACCAAGGACCTGCGCCAGGCCGAGCCGCTGAACACCTTCTACTTCACCCCGGCGCTGCGGCCCGGTGACAACCACATCGGGGCGATCTTCTCCACGCACCCGTCGCTGGAGAAGAGGCTGGCCCAGCTCGACAAGATCTCCAAGCAGCTCGGCAGGTAACCCCGTGGGCTTCCTCGACGCGCTGCTTGGCCGCACCAAGCCGGTGCCGCCGAACCTTGACCAGCTCTTCGCACTGCCGGGGGCGGCGCTCACCCTGCAGGCGGCGACCGACTTCCGGCCCACGGGCTCGGGCTCGGTGTGCTTCCGTGCCGCGGAGGGCAAGGCATTCAGCGACATCGAGCACGATGTCCAAGAGCTGCTGGCGATGGACAAGGACAGTAAGCCGGTTCAGGTGTCCACGGATACCTACGGCTTCACCTGGCTGGTCTGCGATCAGTCACCTGACGATCCGGAAGGCCTGGTCACGAACCTGCACGCGGTGAACTCCTCACTGGAGGCCGGGGGCTTCGGCCCGCAACTGCTGTGCACGATCATGGCGTTCCGCGACTCGGGCGGGCGAAAGCTCGGACTGGTCTACCTGTACAAGCGAGGGACGTTCTACCCGTTCGCCCCGCTGTCCGGCCAGCGGCGCGACAACGCGCTCGAACTGCAGATCCGGGGCACGCTAGCCGACGACCTGAAGATCGAGCCCGACCTCGGCCGGTGGATGGCGATCTGGGGCGCGCCGGGCCTGTGAGGTGCCGGCTGGCCAGGAATGTCCAGACGGGGACTATCGTTGAAGCTTGATGAGGGTGGCCGGGTACCGGCGAGCCTGATACGGGCCAAATACATCGGGAGTAGGGCAGATGACAGCACAGAGCGAGGAGACCAGGCAAGGCGTCCTTCTCACTGACGCCGCGAGCGCGAAGGTTTCCAGCCTGCTCCAGCAGGAGGGCCGTGAGGACCTGCGGCTGCGTATCGCTGTGCAGCCGGGTGGCTGCTCTGGCTTGCGTTACCAGCTCTACTTCGATGAGCGGGAGATGGACGGCGACTACGTCAGCGAGTTCGGCACCGTCCAGGTCGTGACCGACAGGATGAGCCTGCCGTACCTTACCGGCGCCACGATCGACTACCTGGACACCATCGAGAAGCAGGGCTTCACGATCGACAACCCGAACGCCACGGGCTCCTGCGCCTGCGGCGACTCCTTCCACTGAGCTAGCTCTGCTCAGACCCATGGCTGCCGCCGGGTGCCAGGCATCCGGCGGCAGTTTCATGCCCGGGCTGCTGTCTAAACGCGCTGGTCCTGGCCGAACGGGCCGAGCAGGTCGACTCGGTCCCCGAAGCGCGCACGCCTCGGGACGCTCTTAACCGGCCGTGCGTGTAGGGCCGGTGGCAGATCGGGTTTTGCGTGTAGCCTGTGGCGGCCAGCAGGCGGACAATCGGAGGCACTCCATGCGCATCGCCGTGACCGGGTCGATCGCGACCGACAACCTGATGACCTTCCACGGCAGGTTCGCCGAGCAGATCCTGGCCGACAAGCTCGACAAGATCTCGCTGTCTTTCCTTGTGGACGACCTTGAGATCCGCCGCGGCGGCGTTGCCGCGAACATCGCCTTCGGGCTCGGCTGCCTCGGCCTGCGGCCGTTGCTGGTCGGCAGCGTGGGTCCGGACTTCGCCGACTACCGCCGCTGGCTCGACGAGCATGGTGTGGACACCAGCGCGGTTCGCGAGTCGGCCGTGCACCAGACTGCCCGGTTCGTCTGCACGACCGATGAAGACCTTAACCAGATCGCCTCGTTTTACCCGGGAGCCATGAGCGAGGACTCCAGCATCGACCTCAGTAGCCTGGCAGGCGTTGCGGACCTCGTGGTCATCGGAGCGGGCGACCCGGTGGCGATGCCGAGCCTCACCAACCAGTGCCGGGCGTTGTCGATCCCGTTTGTCGCTGACACCTCACAGCAGCTGGCGAGCCTTGAGGGTGAGCAGATCAGGGAACTGGTGGCCGACGCCGCCTACCTGTTCAGCAACGAGTACGAGGCCTCCCTCACCGAGCGCAAGACCGGCTGGAGCGACACCGAGGTGACCGCTCAGGTCGGCGTCCGGGTGACCACCCTCGGGGCGGACGGTGCGCGGGTAGACCGGCGCGGTGAGTCGCCAGTGCTGGTCGGGCCGGTGAAGGACGTCACGCCGGTCGAGCCGACCGGGGCGGGTGACGCGTTCCGGTCCGGTTTCCTTGCGGCTGTCGCGTGGGGCCTCAGCCTGGAGCGCGCCGCTCAGCTCGGCAACCTGATGGCGGTCCAGGTGCTGGAGACAACGGGCACGCAGGAGTACAAGCTCATCCCCGCCGAGCTTGTCGCCCGCTGCCACGTCTCGTATGGCCAGGCAGCCGCCGACGACATCGCCGCGCACCTGAGCTGAACCCCCGGCCAGGATCTCGCCTCGCCGGGGGTTCGCGGTAGTAGCGGGGGATCGTGCCCCCTCAGTCAGTTAGGTGTGTCGCTGCTCAGCCACCAGCGAGGAACGCCGTCGTGATCGCGGATGCCGAGCAGCCATGCGGCCGGAGCTTGGCCAGGCCCCCGGGCAACCCGAGCTGAACCATCGGTTCCTGGGCGACGGAGCCGGCCGTGAGCGTCCCGTTCTGCCCGATCCGGCCGGCCGCCACGAATGCTGCCCCGATCTTCAGCTGGCTCAGGCTGCTCCGGCTGTTCATCAGGACCTCGGTCGAGCTCGATGTGACTACTTGCACCCGGCGGGGTGTGCCTGGCACCTTGAAGCCTTGCAGGAGTCCCTTCGTGACCACGGTAAAGCTGCCGTCGCTCGCGTTTGCGCTTACGACCGTGCCCATCACGAAAGGCGGCGGAGCCGATCCCTTCGGGGGACGGTGAATGTGGACCGGATGGCGCGGATAGCGGCGCCGGGGTCGTAGCGAGCGCGGCAAGCGTGGCGTCACGTCGATGCCCACCTGCGTCGCGGCGAGCCTGTGGCCAGACCAGGTTCCCGTCACAGCCACCTGCGAGCCGTCGGTGATGTCGCCGGGCGTCCCGGTCGCCGTGCTCGATATCACCGTTGCGGTCGACGTCCCCACCGTCACTAGCTGGACCGACGGGTTCTGGAGTATCAGCTGCGTGCCGCTGACCTGCTTGAGGTCCCCTACGGCTATGAACTCTCCGCTGCACCCCTGCACGGCTGTCAGTCCGGCGGTCGTGCCCCGTGGCGAGCTCGCGCCACCCTGAACGGCGGTCAGCCCGTAGGCGGTGCCGCCCGCGACCAGAGCCGCCGCCGTGGCCACGGCGACCAGGG
>JASHTT010000284.1 GCA_030040415.1 Streptosporangiaceae bacterium
GCCGCCTCCATCGCGGCCGGCCCGGCGCCGAGCAGGCCGGCCAGCGACGCCAGTCGCGGGTCGCCGGTGCCGTCGGCCACGTCGGCGTAGCCCGACCGCGCCCGCACGTGCAGTCGCAGCCCGC
Organism: Streptosporangiaceae bacterium; assembly: GCA_030040415.1. Taxonomy (GTDB): domain Bacteria; phylum Actinomycetota; class Actinomycetes; order Streptosporangiales; family Streptosporangiaceae; genus JAJYUU01. The sequence goes on from JASHTT010000284.1 coordinate 125, forward strand.
GCTCGGTTGTCATGGTCGCAAGCCTCAACGGAACCTCCGGGTCCGGCTGCCGGTACGCCATAGTGGTGCAGCACGAGCATAGGGGGCGCGCCAGCGAAGGGACCGCCGCGGATGCACATCGACTGGGACGTCCCGGTGGTCATGGATGACGGCCTCGCGCTGCGCGCCGACGTGTTCCGGCCCGCACACGAAGGCACGTTCCCCGTCATCATGACGCACGGGCCGTACGCGAAGTGGCTCGCGTTCCCCGATGGCTTCCCGCGTCAGTGGGCCAACCTGCGGGCCGAGCATCCGGACGCGCTGGCCGGCTCGTCGGGCCTGCACATGAACTGGGAGACGGTCGACCCGGAGAAGTGGGTGCCTGACGGCTACGCGATCGTCAGGGTCGACTCGCGCGGCTCCGGCCGGTCGCCTGGCTACCTGGACATCTTCTCGCCGCGGGAGACCCGCGACTACTACGAGTGCATCGAGTGGGCCGCCGCGCAGCCGTGGAGCAGCGGCAAGGTCGGGCTGCTCGGCGTGTCCTACTACGCGATCAACCAGTGGCAGGTCGCGGCGCTGCAGCCGCCGCACCTGGCGGCGATCTGCCCGTGGGAGGGCGGCAGCGACTTCTACCGCGACTTCACCAGGCACGGCGGGATACTGAACGTGTTCGTCCGCCAGTGGTACCCGCCCCAGGTCGCCGGGGTACAGCACGGGGTCGGCGAGCGCGGGCCACGGCACCGGGCGACAGGCGGGCTGGCCGCGGGGCCGGAGACGCTGTCGGACGCCGAGCTCGCGGAAAGGCGCGCGGACACCCCGGCGGCTGTGGCAACGCGCCCGCTGGACGACAGCTACTACCGCGACCGCAGCCCGGACCTTTCGAAGATCACCGTGCCCGTGCTGTCGGCCGCCAACTGGGCGCACCACCTGCACACCAGGGGCAACTTCGAGGGCTACGCCCGCGTGGCGAGCACGCAGAAATGGCTCGAGGTGCACGGGCTGCAGCACTGGGTGGAGTTTTACACCGACTACGGGGTGGCGTTGCAGAAGCGGTTCTTCGGCCACTTCCTCAAGGATGCGGACAATGGCTGGGGATCCCAGCCGTCCGTGCTGCTTCAGGTGCGCGCGGCAGACGGGAGCTTCCGCGAGCGCGCCGAGGCTGCGTGGCCGCTGGAGCGCACCGAGTGGACGAGGTTCCACCTGGACGTCGCGACCCGGACGCTGGCCGCGCAGCCAGACGCCGTCACGCGCACCGCCTCGTTCGCCGCCCTCGGCGACGGGCTCGAATTCTGGACAGCGCCGCTGGAACGGGAGGTGGAGATCACCGGCCCGGCCGCGGCCCGGCTGCACGTCGCCTCGTCCACCTCCGACGCCGACATCTTCCTCACGCTGCGCGTCGCCGACCCGGCAGGCCACGACGTTACGTTCGTGAGCGGCCAGGACCCGCGCGGCGTACCGGGATTCGGCTGGCTGCGGGCCTCGCACCGGAAGACCGACCCGGACCTGAGCCTGCCGTGGCGGCCGTGGCACAGCCACGACGAGCCGCAGCCGCTGGTGCCAGGCGAGACCGTGCCGCTGGACGTGGAGATCTGGCCCACATCCGTGATCATCCCGGCCGGTTACCGGCTCGGCGTCACGGTGCAGGGCCGCGACTTCGAGCTGCCCGGCGACGGGCCGTGGCCGGTCGCGTTCGGCGTCACCATGCGCGGCAACGGCATCTTCGTGCACGACGAGCCCGCCGACCGGCCAGCCGCGATCTTTGGCGGAACGACCACGCTGGTTTCCGGCGGGGACAGCCCGTCCTACCTGCTGCTGCCGGTGATATCCGGTTAGGCGCCATGTGGCGCAGCACAACCATTGCGCCTCATTCCTGGCGTTTGGCCACGTTGACGGCGTGCCGGTGCCGAACACATTCTCGGTCGGGTAGGCAGGTCTATTGCCGCTCCGGCCTGCGCCGGTGCCAGCGACGAAGGAGTCCAGACGATGGCGATGCCCAGCCCACTGGAGATATCGCGGCAGGCCACGCTCAAGCCCGTCGCGGACATCGCGGCGGAACTGACGATCCCGCCGTGGCTCGTCCAGCCCTACGGCGAGCACATCGCCAAGATCGACCTGGGTGCCATCGAGGCGCTTTCCGACCGGCCGCTCGCCAAGTACGTGGTGGTTACCGCCATCACGCCGACACCGCTTGGCGAGGGAAAGACCACCACGACCGTCGGCCTCGGCCAGGCCATGAACCACATCGGCAAGCGGGCAACGATCTCGCTGCGCCAGGCGTCCATGGGCCCGACGTTCGGCATCAAGGGTGGCGCAGCGGGCGGCGGATACAGCCAGGTCGTGCCGTTCGAGTCGCTGAACCTGCACCTGACTGGGGACATGCACGCGGTTACCGCGGCGCACAACCAGCTGTCCGCGATGCTGGACAGCCACCTGTACCTGGGCAACAAGCTCGACATCGACCAGCACCGCGTCACCTGGCGCCGGGTGCTCGACGTCAACGACAGGGCGCTGCGAAACGTCGTCATCGGCCTCGGCTCGTCTGCCGACGGCGTGCCGCGGCAGACCGGCTTCGACATCACCGCCGCGTCCGAGGTCATGGCGATCCTCGCGCTGTCGGTGTCCCTGCGCGACATGCGCGCCCGGATGGGCAGCATCGTCGTGGGCTACTCGCGGTCCGGCGAACCGGTCACGGCCGAACAGCTGAAGGGCGCCGGCGCGATGACCGTGATCATGCGCGACGCGCTCCGGCCGAACCTGCTGCAGACGCTGGAAAACACCCCGGCGCTGGTGCACGCTGGCCCGTTCGGCAACATCGCGCACGGTAACTCTTCGGTGGTGGCCGACCTGATAGGGATCCGGGGCGGCGATTTCCTCATCACCGAGGCGGGCTTCGGGGCCGACATGGGTGCCGAGCGGTTCTTCAACATCAAGTGCCGGGTGTCGGGGCTGCGGCCGGACGCCGCGGTGGTGGTGGCGACGGTTCGCGGTCTCAAGGCGCACTCCGGCAAGCACCGGATCGTGGCCGGCCGGCCGCTGCCGCCGGCGCTGCTCGAGGAGAACCCCGAAGAGGTCGCCATCGGCGGTGCCAACCTGCGCAAGCAGATCGAGAACGTCCGGCTGCACGGCGTCACCCCGGTGGTCGCGATCAACGCCATGCCCGACGACTTCGCCTCCGAGCACGCCGCCATCCGCGAGATCGCGGCCTCGATGGGCGTGCGGTCCGCCGTCTGCCGGCACTTCGCCGAGGGCGGCGCGGGCGCAGCCGAACTGGCCGAGGCCGTCGTCGAGGCGGCCGACGAGCCGAGCGACTTCCGCTTCCTGTACCCGCTCGACTTGCCGCTGCGCGACAAGATCGAGGCGATCGCCACCCGCGTGTACGGTGCCGACGGCGTCGACTACGCGCCCGCCGCCGCCACCCAGATCGACAGCTACGAGCGCAACGGCTTCGGCAACCTGCCGCTGTGCATCGCCAAGTCGCAGTTGTCGCTGTCGCACGATCCGGCGCTCAAGGGCGCGCCGACGGGCTGGCGGCTTCCGGTCCGGGAGGTCCGGGCCTCGGTCGGGGCCGGCTTCATCTACCCGATCTGCGGTGACATGCGGACGATGCCGGGCCTGGCGTCGAACTCGGCGGCCGAGCGCATCGACATCGACGAGAACGGGGAGATCGTCGGCCTGGCCTGACGTGCCAGCCCGGCGTTGCCGGGCAAGCGCTCAGGACACGAGGCCATCCCATGACCAGCGCGGCACCGTCAGGCCGTCAGGAACGTCGTGCTCGGAGTCGTGGTAGCGCGCCATGGTGGTCCTGGTCGCCCACGCGAAGTAGTCGTGCAGCACCTGGCGCAGCGGCTCCGCCGTCAGCCCGGCGTCCTGCAGGGCCTGGTCGAAGCACGCGATCGCGCGGTCGTCCATCTCCTCGTGCGGACCGTTGCCGCTGTGGATCCGCACCACGAACGTCTCGTCGCCATAATCATCGGTGTAGTCGGCGGGCCCGCCGAGTGCCTCCGCCCAGTAAGCGGCGAGCCGCTCGGTGTGGTCGGGCTCGAAACCGTGGCTGAAGGCGTGGCTCACGATCTCATCGGCCATCACCCTGACGTGCCACGCCTCGGCCAGGCGCCGCAAGCCCTCGCTGCCGCCCGCCGCTTCGAACACACTGTCCATGGGCTCAGCATTGCACGCGGGAGGCGGCCGACGCTGCGGGCTCAGGCCGGTTTCTGCCGGCGGAAGCCGCGGGTGCGCCCACCAAAGGCCGTAAAACGGGCAGCCGCGCATCCTGACTCAGCCCAAGATCATCGAGCGTGGAAGTCCGGTCCGGCCCCAGGCGGACCGGGCAGGCACGCTCGATGATCTTGCCTGCCTGAAACACGTACATATCAGTCCAAACCGCCTCCCAGGCAGTCGGCGGCGAAGGCAGCACGGCGGGGCTGGGGCCTATCGCCCCGGCTGAGGCTGGGCGCGGTGGGTGGTAACTCGGGTGACTAGTCATTTCGGATGGTCTGCGCGGGCTGCGTCTAGCCCGCTACTAGGGGTCGGCAAGCCCGACGCCACCTGGCGATCGCCGGTTCTGGGCGTTCCATCGTCGCCATAGCCCGTCTGAGTCATTACCGCCTTTTCGGGTAAATCTGCCGGCAAGTTCTGCCAGGCTGGCGACTGCTCCCTTGTCGGGCCCGGCGAGAGGCACCGCGAATCGCTCAGTAGCCGGGCGAGGAACGTCGTTAGGCAGGCATTGAGGCCACGCCCCGCGCACCGCAGGCCGAGAAAGCTCAGGAGGACGGGCCGGCACAGTGCCCCTCCGCCGGTGGCGCAGCAGACTGCGAAGCTGCTCGGCGCGACGGTGCCGCTTGCCGCGGCCGGAGCACTTGTCGCCACTCAGTTCCATCCGTACGCTGCCGCCGCGATCGGAGTGGGCACCACTCGGCTGCGCCTCGCGCCGACGCGCGAGGCAGGCGCCTCCGTGACGGCCAGGTCACACGGGCATGGTCAGCTCGGGGCGGTGCTGGCCAGCGCCGTGGCGGTGGACGTGAGCCATCTGCACGCCGGCGGCCTCCGGGGGCGCTCGGCCAGCGGGAAGTCGGCCAGCGCCGCTGACCACCGTGCTGCCAGGCCTGGTCGGCACCGTCGACCAGTCACCCCGGCTACGCCAGCCGGGCCGGCCTGTACCGGGGACGGCACTGCCGACCCCTACTTCCTGCCCGCCAACTACCAGGCGATCGTCGACTTCCTAACCGCGCACGGCTACACGGACATGGCCGCGGCCGGCATCGCCGGCAACATCTACCAGGAGTCCAAGGGCGATCCGGAGTCCGTTGGCAGCGGAGGCGGTGGCCTGATCGGCTGGACCCCGCTGCCGGCCGGCCTGGTGACCGGCAACCCCGCCACCGACCTGCAGACCCAGTTGACGGCGCTGCTGACCTACAACCAGCAGTGGGCGCAGTACATCCCGATGCTCAACGCCGCGACGACGCCGACGCAGGCGGCCGACGTGTTCATGGACTACTTCGAGCGTCCGGGCATCCCGGCCGCGTACAACAGGGAATCGGCCGCCGTGGCGGTCGCGCAGGCCTGCGGCTTCATCTCCTGAGGACGAGCGCCGGGGATTCCCCTGCTGCCGCCTCCGGCTGCGCCGAAGCTGGTTCCTGGAGCGGGCTGGTGGTCATCGCGTTAGCGATGTCCTCGAGGCTGACCGTGACGCCTGCCGAGCCTGCGTCGAGGTTGATCACGCCGGCCTTGGCCGTGGCCCCCGCGTCGGCGGTGAAACCAGCGTCGCTGACCGCGCCGTTGTGGATGGTCACGTAGACGCCGGCGTCGACCCCGACCGCGAGCGGTCCCAGTGAGACTCCGGCCTGGACGCCGAGTATCACCGTCACGTCGCCGTTGTGGCTCCAGCTGACCTTGGCGAACGGGCTCAGGCCCTCACCTTGCACGGTGAACGAGATCTTTTCGCAGTCGACGCTGACCTCGAAGAAGCCCAGTGAGATCTTGAAGCTCGCCTTCTTCAGCGTGTCCGGGCACGCCGTGAGCGGCAGTCTCGCGTCGGCCGGCGGCTTCTGATCGGGCCCTTCGGTGTTTTCGCAGTTCGTGGCCTCGAATGGCACCAGCAAGGTCGGGTTATAGCTTTGCCAAGCCGCGGCGTCGGCGGTCAGCAGTTCGATCAGGCCCTGCTTATTGGCGTCGAGGTTGTCCGACTCGGCCAGGCTGATGTCCGGGGTCTTGATGTTGGTCAGCACGGCTGACGCCCACTTGGATTCGGCCGTCCACAGCGTTTGCACCGCCTTGTTCCAGCTGGCAAAGACGGCGGCGAAGGCCGCGTCCTGCTGGCTGAGCCACTTGACCATCTTCGGCCGCTGGACGGTGCAGATATTGCCGCCCGCAGCTTCGATGGCTTGCTGCTCCGCAAAGGCGGTCCCGTTGGCGCCGAAGTCGTCGTCGAACAGCTTGAAGAACGCGGTGTCGTCGGCGTCGGAGGCTGCCTGGTCCGCCGCCCAGCCGCCGAGGGTGGCGTCGTAGGCGTAGTTCTGCAGGTCGTAGACGCGGTTCTGGGATATCGGCGGCAGCTTCGCCATGGCGGGATAGAAGAGAGCGTCCCATCGCGCAAAGTCCGAATTAGCGGCCTGCACTGCGTCCTGGTCGAACTGATAGAACGTTTCCCCGTCCTTGAGTACCTCGGCCGTAGTGCTGGGGAAGTCGTAGCTGGGGAAGACGCCGGCGG
>JASHTT010000285.1 GCA_030040415.1 Streptosporangiaceae bacterium
CCGCAGGCGATCGACATTGCCAGGAACGCGTGGCTCTCGGCCGGACTGCCCGAGAGCGTGCCCGGCGTGACGATCGACCGGCAGTGCGGCTCGTCGCAGCAGGCCGTGCACTTCGCGGCGCAGGGAGTGCTGTCTGGTACCCAGGACCTGGTGATCGCGGCCGGCGTGGAGAGCATGAGCATGGTGCCGATGGGCACTACTGTCGCCTTGCCGCATCAGAACGGGCTGGCGCTGCCGTTCGGGCAGGGCTGGCGCGACAGGTACGGCGACCAGGAGATCTCCCAGTTCCGCGGTGCCCAGCTGATGTGCGAGAAGTGGGGTATCAAGCGCATCGAGCTCGAGCAGTACGCGCTGGAGAGCCACGCCAGGGCGGTCCGCGCCATCGACGAGGGCCGGTTCGACCGCGAGATCACTCCGGTCGGCGGACTGACCACCGACGAGGGCCCGCGCCGGGACACGACGCTGGAGAAGATGGCCGAGCTCAAGCCGCTCCGGCCGGGCTGGGAACTGACCGCCGCCGCGGCCTCGCAGATCTCCGACGGCGCGGCGGCGCTGCTGATCGCCTCACCCGCGGCAATTCGCACCCACGGCTTCACCCCGCGGGCGCGGATCCACGCGATGACCGTCGTCGGCGCTGACCCCGTGTACATGCTGACCGGTCCCATCCCGGCCACCGAGCAGGCGCTCGACAAGGGCCACCTGACCATCGACGACATCGATGTGTTCGAGGTGAACGAGGCGTTCGCGCCCGTGCTGATCGCCTGGTCTGCCGACACCGGGGCGTCGCTGGCCAAGACCAACCCCAACGGCGGCGCGATAGCCCTCGGCCACCCGCTCGGCGCGACCGGGGCGATCCTGATGACCAAGCTCGTGCACGAGCTAGAGCGGACCGGCGGCCGGTACGGCCTGCAGACCATGTGCGAGGGCGGCGGCCAGGCCAACGCGACCATCATCGAGCGGCTGGCCTAGACGGCCCGCCCCGCGCCGGGCAGCTCTGGGAACGAGCCGGCACTGTAGGCTCGTTCCCAGGAAATATATAAATCCAGTTGTAGGTTAACTCTAGCGACAGAGCTAGGCTAGCTCGGGCGTGTCCTGGGCAGCGCAACTGGAAGGTGACACACACATGCAGCTCACGTCTTTTGACCCGTTCGCGGACTTTTACCGGGTTTTCGGGAACGGCAACGCCACCATGCGGATGGATGCCGTCCGCCGGCCTGAGGAGATCGAGCTTCGGTTCGACCTGCCGGGCATCGACCCGTCCAGCATCGACGTGACCGTCGACCGTGGCGTGCTGAGCGTCAGCGCGCGCCGGTCGGAGGAGTACGCCGAGGGCGAGAAGCCGTACGTCCGCGAGCGGATCATGGGCTCGTTCACCAGGCGAGTCCGGCTGTCCGACAGCGTCGACGCCGAGAAGATTGCCGCGTCTTACGACGACGGCGTGCTGCGGGTGAGCGTTCCGCTGACCGAGCGGGCGCAGCCGCGGAAGGTCGAGATCAGCACCGGGGCCAAGGCCGAGGTCACTGCCTGATTCGGCGGTACCCTGCAGGGGCCTGCGCGGGAATGCCCGTGCAGGCCCCGTTGCGGATCTGGAGGGAGGTAAAACCGTGGCACCGTTGCCGCTGGACGACGAGAACCTGCCGCTGTTCACCGTCGGCCAGGTCTCGGCGATGCTCGAGGTCCAGCAGGCGTTCCTTCGTCGGCTCGACGAGTTCCGCGTGGTGCGGCCGTCCCGCTCCGCTGGCGGCCAGCGCCGGTACACCAGGAACGAGATCGTGATTGTCCGGTATGTCGCCGAGTTGATGGACGGCGGCATGACGCTGCCTGGGGTACGCCGGGTGCTTGAGCTCGAGGCCAGGGTCAGGCAGCTGGAGGCCGAGTGCGAAGCGCTGCGAACTACGCTGGCGCGACTGCGGTCGGAGCCACCCGAGCGGGAGCAGTGACGCCGGCGCCGCCCTCGAACGCGGCCCGGCTCACGAACACCTGCGGGCTGATGGCGTGCAGGGCGGTCAGCATGTCGCCGAGTTCGTCATCGCGGGGCAGTTCCAGAATCACGTCGCCGGCCAGCTCGGCCTCGGCGCCCGCCCTGGGCGTCAGTTCCAGGGCGCTGACCTGCTGACTCGCGAGCACCTCGGTGAGCCGTTCCCGGCTCAGCGGGTCGTCAGACAGGTTCAGCCTTATCCTCCACATGACCATGAGCGGCCTGCCTTTCATCTGCACCTGCGACGACGATGACGTGCGGCCGTTGCCGACGTGATTCCGGTCGGTAACGAAGGCGTTAATCGGTTGTCACCCCACCGGCCGACGCCCTGCGCAGTGGCTCAGATCTTCGTTCGGTAGAAATTGAGGAACGACTTCGACGGGGTCGGCCCGCGCTGATTCTGGTACCGCGAGCCGTAGACCTGCGAGCCGTACGGGTGCTCGGCCGGCGAGCTGCAACGGAACAGGCAGAGCTGCCCGATCTTCATGCCTGGCCACAGCTTGATCGGCAGTGTGGCCACGTTCGACAACTCCAGCGTCACGTGTCCCGAGAAGCCAGGATCTATCCAGCCCGCCGTCGAGTGGGTGAGCAGGCCCAGCCTGCCCAGGGAGCTCTTGCCCTCCAGTCGGCCGGCCACATCGTCCGGCAGCGAGATCACCTCATAGGTGGAAGCGAGCACGAACTCCCCGGGGTGCAGCACGAACGGATCGTCGCCGTCGGTCTCGATCAGCCTGGTCAGGTCCGCTTGCTCGACGGCGGGGTCGATGTGCGGGTAGCGGTGGTTCTCGAAGACGCGAAAGTACCGGTCAAGGCGCACGTCGATGCTGGCAGGCTGGATCAGGTCTGGCTGGTAGGGATCCAGCTTGACCCGGCCGGACTCGACCTCTGCCCTGATGTCTCGATCGGAGAGCAGCACGGCTTGCTAACCTACCGGTTCCGGTACGATGGCGGGCAGCACCTGGCGGGTACGCCGCGTCCTGACCTGTTCAGTC
>JASHTT010000286.1 GCA_030040415.1 Streptosporangiaceae bacterium
CAGACCGGCCGGCGCCTGCGGATCGGGCCGACGATCCTCGGCACCGGGTTCGGGTGGCCGCTGCGGTCCAGCGCGGTTCCCGGGTTGTCGATGTCGACCCCGTCCAGCGCGGTGGCGAATGCGTTGGAGTAGCTCTCCCGCCGGATCTCGCCGTCGGTGACGATGTCCAGCCCGGCGTCTTCCTGCGCCCTGATCGCCAGCAGCGTGGCATCTCGCTGCGCCTCCAGAAGGTAGTCGGGGTCCACCCGCCACAACTCGGTCGCGCGTACCCGCGGCGGGAAGCGCCCGGCAAGTCGTTCCCTGTCAATGAGCCAGTCCGGCTGCGGGTAGCTTCCGACGAGCGAAGTCGGGAAGAGCACGAGGGCCTCCGGTTCTTTATGGCGTTGTGGTGTCCCGCGCCAGTATGCGACGATCACGCCCGAACGCGCGAGCCGGAGGCGGCCGACACCGAATTCTGGTGCTTCCCGCCCGCCAACAGGCCGTTGAGCGAGTGATCGGGCGGCAGACCTCAGGCCGGCGCGGCCGCGCGCAGGAGCTGGTTCGTGACGGCTTGCATCGCTGCGCTGATTGGGACCCGGCGATAGCCCGCCGGTACCGGCGCCGTGAGTTCAGCCTGGCTCCGGAGGGTCGGCCGGAGCCAGCTGAAGCTGGCCGTCAGCAGTCCGCGCCGCTTGCCAGCAGCCGTCCGGGCGGCAGGGTCGGCGGTGCCGTTGATGACCAGGCGGACCGGAAGGTAGCTGACCGGGTTGATCCAGATGGTCTCGCTGACCGGGCTCTTCGGCGTGCTCGTCAGCTTGATCGCCTCGACGCCGTCGATGCGCTGGCTGCCCGCCACCGTCAGGTTGGCACAGGAGATCGCTGTGCGCAGGTCCTGCGCCATCGTTTCGCTGGTGAAGCCCGCCAGGCTGTCAACCAGGGCCAGGTCGCCTGGCGTGACGTCAGCGAACGGGTTGGCAGTCGAGCCAGTGCAGTTGCCCGGGCGGGGGGGCTGCGTGACCCGGTAAGGCAGCCGGAGGGGATCAGCGCTTCCCCATGTCCGCGTCGCGTAGCTGACGACGGTAAGGCCGGTGCCCGATGACGTGCTGACCACGCTTTCGTCGCTGACAGTCCGCCCCGATGCAGTCTTGATCATCACGCGCCACCGGCGGTTATAGAACCACTCCGCGGCCGTCAGCGCTGCCGCCTTGCCCCCGATCGTCGCGCCACTGACGGACACGCTGAGCTGAGCCACGTCGCCGGCCACCGAAAGCAGCGCGTGGTCGACATGGGCGACCACGGAATCGGTGGTGATGTCAGGGGAGTGGGCACCGTCGTGATGTGCGCCCGGTCCGCCGACCGCCAGGACGGCTACGGCACCGGCAGCGAGCGCCGCAGTCACGCCGCCGCCGGAGCGCAGCGCCAGCCGTCGGCTGCGCCGCCTCGCGGCCAGCGCGACGATTCCGGCCGGGGCCTTCAGGTCGCTGGTGAACCGCTCCATGCCCTCGCGGAGCAGTTCCTCGACGTCCGTGCTCATAGTGACTGTCTCCCTGTACCGCAGGCGGCCGTGTTGTCGTGCCAGCTGCCGGCGAGCTCGCGCATCCGCATCAGGCCGCGGTAGGCCGTGGACTTAACCGTGCCTTCTGGCCAGCCGAGGACGACCGCCGTCTCGGCGTCAGTGAGCTGTTCCCAGTACCGCAGCACGAGCACGGCGCGCTGTCGCACTGGCAGCTGCAGCAGCAGCCGGACCAGGGCGTCCCGCAGGTCTATCTCGCCGGTGGTGTCGTAGGTCTGCTGGAGTTCGCAGCGGAGCACCGGCTCGCGCTGCCGCCAGCGGCCGGCTCGCCGATAGCCGTCCGTCGCGAGGTTGTAGAGCGTACGACGCAGATATGCCTCGGGATCTCCCTCGAACCGGCGCCACCGCGGGAGCAGCCGCTCGACGGCCGTCTGCAGCAGGTCCTCGCCGGCATCCTTGCTGCCTGCCAGCAGCGCGGCCGTGCGCAGCAGGTGATCGGCGCGCTCAGCAAGGAAGCGCTCGAGTTCGTCCGTACTCCGGTCGGCTGCCATCCGGTCTCCTCGCCGCTCGCAACAAAGCACGAACAGCCAGGCCCTTGGGTTCCGCCCGGTCGGCAAAAGACGGCAGCAGTTACCCGGCCACCTCGGCCAGCCTGCGGCGCAAATAGCGGCGCTCCGGCTCGGTCGGAGCGAGCACCAGCGCCGCACGATAGGCGTCTGCTGCCTCGGCCCGGCGATCCAGCCGCCGGAGCAGATCGGCGCGGGTTGCGGGCAGCAGGTAGTAGCCGTCGAGCGCACCCTCAGCCGCCAGCGAGTCGACAACGGAAAGCCCGGCGGCCGGGCCATCCGCCATCGCGACCGCGACCGCGTGGTTGAGCGCCACCACGGCCGAGGGCACGAACTTGCCGAGTTCGGAGTAGAGCATGGCGATCTGCCGCCAGTCAGTATCCGCGGCACGCGCAGCTTCGGTGTGACAGGCGGCAATGGCGGCCTGGATCTGGTAGGGCCCCGGCCGCTGACGGCGCAGTGCCGCTTCGATCAGCCGGGTGCCCTCGGAGATCTCGGCCGTGTCCCACAGCGACCGGTCCTGGTCCTCGAGGCTGACCAGCTCACCGTCGGAATCCAGCCGCGCCCCTCTCCTGGCGTCCTGCATCAGCATGAGCGCGACCAGGCCGGCCACCTCCGGCTCGTCCGGCATCAGCCTGGCCAGCAGCCGGCCGAGCCTGATCGCCTCGGCGGTCAGGTCCGGGCGCAGCAGGTCCTCGCCGGCCGACGCCGAGTAGCCCTCGTTGAACAGCAGGTACAGCACGCCCAGCACGCCGCCGACACGCTCGGGCAGCAGGTGCGCGGGCGGCACCCGGTACGGGATACCAGCGTCGCGGATCTTGTGCTTGGCGCGCACCAGCCGCTTTGCCATGGTTGCCTCGGGTACCAGGAACGCGCGGGCAATCTCCGCGGTCGACAGACCCGCCAGCGTGCGCAGGGTCAGTGCGACCCTCGCTTCCAGGGTCAGCGCCGGGTGGCAGCAGGTGAAGATGAGGCGAAGCCGGTCGTCCGACACGCCGCTGTCGTCCGCTGGGGGAGCCTCGCCAGGTACATTCAACGCCACCACCTCCTGCAGCTTCGCGGCCTCGGTCTTGCTGCGCCGCAGCCGGTCGAGCGCGCGGTTACGTGCGGTGGTGGTCAGCCACGCGCCGGGCCGTTCCGGTATGCCGCTTGCCGTCCAGCTGCTCAGCGCCGATGCGAACGCGTCCTGCGCGCACTCCTCGGCGAGGTCCCAGTCACCTGTCATCCGGATCAGGGTGGCGACAACGCGGCCCCACTCGTCGCGGAACGCGTCGGTGACTGCGAGCTGGACGTCGGTCACGACATGGCCAGGATTGGCCGAACCTCGACGACGCCGCCGTTCTGCGCGACCGGATGCCGGGAAGCGGCGTGGATCGCCTCGTCCAGGTCCGCGCACTCGATCACGTCAAAGCCGAGTATCTGCTCCTTGGTCTCGGCGAACGGCCCGTCGGCCACGAGAACCTCGCTGCCGCTGGCGCGTACCGTCGTCGCGGTCGTGGAGGGCTGCAGCATGGCGCCCTTCAGCAGCCCAACGCCGCGCGCGGTCATCTCGCGATACCACGGCATCCAGCACGGCTCCTCCTCGTCGTGCGCGGTGGCGCCGGCCTCCGGTGCCGTGCCGGCGAGGTCATCGCCGTCCTCGTGCTCTTCAACGCCGTGCATCAGCAGCATGTACTTCATATGTCCTCCTATCACCACCACCACGACGAACGATCGGAACTCAGATGGACGGCCGTGGCGCGTCAATTTGAGGCTATGCCGTTCGTCGTATCTGGCAGAAGGAATCAAGCCCCGCCGGGTCCGGCCGGGACGCCGCAGCGAAGGAGAGAAGACGTGGCTCTGCCAGAGGTGACGACCAGGGAGAAGTGGCTGAAGGCGCGCAAGGACCTGCTCGCCAGGGAGAAGCAGCTGACCAGGCAGCGCGACGCGCTGAACGCCGACAGGCGCCGACTGCCGATGGTGGAGATCGACAAGGAGTACGTCTTCGACGGTCCGGACGGCAAGGCTGGCCTGGCGGACATGTTCGGCGACAGCCGGCAGCTCATCGTTCAGCACGTCATGTTCGATCCTGACTGGGATGCGGCCTGCCCGGGCTGCACGGCCTGCCTCGACGAGTTCTCGCCCGCCTTGCTGGCGCACGTGCGCTCCCGCGACACCGCGTTCGCGGGCGTGTCCCGCGCGCCTTACGAGAAGATCGCGGCGTACAAGGCCAGCCGCGGCTGGGAGTTTGCCTGGTACTCCTCCGACGGCAGCGACTTCAACTACGACTTCCAGGCCACCGTTGACCCCGCAGTGGCGCCAGCGGTCTACAACTACGCATCGCAGGAGGGCAAGGCAGACCCGGTAGAGGGCGAGGTCCCGGGGTTCAGTTGCTTCCTGAAGGACGGCGACCGGATCTACCACAC
>JASHTT010000287.1 GCA_030040415.1 Streptosporangiaceae bacterium
ATCACCACCGACCCCGACCTGGCGGACGGCGTGGACGCCGCGCTGGCCAAGGCGGTGCCGCGGGCCCGGCACGCGCAGCGGGTCGCGACCGCGCTGGCCGGCCAGTCCGCGTGCGTGCTCACCGATGACCTGGACGGCGCGCTGGCCGTCTGCGACGCGTGGGCGCCCGAGCACCTGGAGATTCAGGCCAGGAACGCGCCGTTGCTCGCCCGCCGTGTTCGCAACGCCGGTGCCGTCTTCGCTGGCCCGTTCGCTCCGGTGTCGCTCGGCGACTACCTGGCCGGCTCCAACCACGTGCTGCCGACCGGAGGAACCGCGCGGTACACCGGCGGCCTGTCGGTGCTGTCCTTCCTGCGGGTCGTGCATATCGTCGAATGCGACCGGGCCGCGCTGGCTGCCGCCGCGCCGTACATCGACGCACTCGGCGGCGCCGAGGACCTGGCCGCGCACGTCAACGCGGTCCGGGTCCGGGTACCGGACCCGGACCGCGTCGAGTTCCGGACCGAGGGTTCGCTAGCCCAGCAGGAGACGCCGTGACAGCACTGCCCATCCGGTCCGAGCTAGCAGGCCGCTCTGGTTACGGAGCACCGCAGCTCGACGTCCCGGTGCGGCTCAACACCAACGAGAACCCGTACCCGCCGTCGGCCGAACTTGTCGCCGACATCGCAGCCGCGGTCGCGGTGGCAGCCGCTGTCCTGAACCGTTATCCCGACCGCGACGCGATCAAGCTGAGGGATGCGCTCGCCCGCTACCTAGGCCACGGTCTCAGCGCGGAGCACACCTGGGCCGCGAACGGGTCGAACGAGATCATCATGCAGCTGCTCCAGGTGTTCGGCGGCCCAGGGCGCAGCGCACTCGGCTTCGAACCGTCGTACTCGATGCACCCGCGCATCGCCGAGACGACGGCGACCCGCTGGATAGCGGCCGGGCGGGCCAGCGACTTCACGCTCGATCCGGCCTCTGCCGCGGAGGTCGTGAAGGCCGAGGAGCCCGACGTGGTGTTCTTGACCTCGCCGAACAACCCGACGGGTACGGCGATGCCACTCGCGGTCGCCGAGGCGGTCTGCGCTGTCGCTCCCGGCATGGTGGTGGTGGACGAGGCGTACGCGGAATTCGACCGGGATCCGGCGAACACGGCACTGACGCTGCTGCCGCGGTTCGGCCGGCTCGTCGTGGTGCGGACCATGTCCAAGGCGTTCGCGCTCGCCGGTGCGCGCATCGGTTACCTGGCTGCCGACCCGGCGGTCGTGCAGGCCGTGCAGCTCGTCCGGATGCCTTATCACCTGTCCGCGGTGTCGCAGGCAGTTGCGCTGACCGCGCTGGAGCACTCAGCCGAACTGCTCTCGACGGTCGCGGCGATCCGCGAGGAACGCGACAAGCTCGTCGTCAGCCTGCGCGGCATGGGGCTGCAAGCCGCCGAGTCTGATACGAACTTCGTGCTGTTCGGCTTGTTCGCAGACCGGCACGCGGTCTGGCAGTCGCTGCTCGATCGCGGCGTCCTGATCCGCGAAGCCGGCCCGCCACAATGGCTGCGCGCGACCGTGGGGACAGCCGGCGAGAATGCCACGTTCCTCAATCAACTCAAGAACGTGCTCGGCGGCTCCGAATCGCTGGCGGCTGAGTGAACAGGTTCGCGCGCGTCGAGCGGGTCACCGGCGAGACGAAGGTGACCGTGGCGGTTGGCCTGGACGGCGCGGGCGCGGTGCTCGCTGAGACCGGCGTGCCGTTCTTCGACCACATGCTGTCGCAGCTCGGCCGGCACGCCAGCCTGGACCTCACCGTGCAGGCGCGCGGCGACATCGAGGTGGACGCGCACCACACGGTCGAAGACACCGCCATCGCGCTCGGCCAGGCGCTGCGCGAGGCGCTCGGCGACAAAGCGGGCATCTGCCGGTTCGGTGACGCGCTGGTGCCGCTGGACGAGACGCTCGTGCGTGCCGCCGTCGACCTGTCCGGGCGGCCGTACCTGGTGCACACCGAGCCGGAGCCGATGGCCCCGCTCATCGGCACCTACGACACGACGCTGACCAGGCACTTCTTCGAGTCGCTCGCGCACTCGGCGGCAATCTGCGTGCACCTGGACGTGCTGCGCGGGCGCAATCCGCACCACATAGTGGAGGCGCAGTTCAAGGCGTTCGCCCGGGCGCTGCGCACGGCGGCGGCGCCCGATCCGCGGTCGGGCGGGTCTGTGCCGAGTACCAAGGGCGTCTTGTAGCCCCGAGTGCCTTGGCTCGGCCAGGGCGGCGGACGCTACCCGGCGGTGTCGTCCGCGGTGAAGATCATGCTGCGCACCAGGGCAAGCTCCTGGAGGCGTGCCGCATCGGCGGCGGTGGCGCGGCCCTCGGGCGAGGCGAACGCGGCCCGCAACTCGTCCATAGTGTCCCACTCCAGCTCGGCGACCAGGTAGTACGGCTCGCCGCGGACGGCTCCGGCGTCCCGGCCGACCGTGTAGTGCCGCAGTCCTGGCAGCTGCAAGGCGAGCGGAATGTGGACCTCGCGGTAGTGCCGGTCGAAAGCGTCGGGGTCGGCTGGTGTCTCGTACAAGGCGAGGAAGCGGGCCGTCATCGTGTTCTCCGGGTGGTCGTGGCGAGGTCGTGATTCCTGCCGTTGGCGCAGCTACACGCTAACGTGATAGTTCGTGGCCGGAAGCCTGCCTGAGACCGGTTCGCGGCGCGTGGCGCTGGTGACCGGGGCGAGCCGGGGGATCGGGCGCGGTGTCGCGGTTGCGCTCGGGCGGGCTGGCTGGGTCGTCTACGTCACGGCCCGGTCGTCGGCGGCCCGCCGAACGTCGCACCTGCCGGGGACCGTCGAGGAGACGGCAGCGGCGGTGAGTGCAGCCTCTGGAGAGGGTGTCGCCGTGGTCTGTGATCACCGCGACGATGCCGCTGTTGCTGATGTCGCCGCTCGGATAGGAGACGAGCGCGGGCGGCTGGACCTCCTGGTCAACAACGCGTGGGCTGGTTACGAGCGGCTGAACGCCGGGGCGTTCGAAGAGTGGAACGCCCCGCTGTGGGAGCAGCCCGTCGAGTTGTTCGACGCCATGTTCGCCGGCGGAGTTCGCACTCACTACGTGGCGCTTGCCGTCTGTGCGCCGCTGCTGATCCGTACGCCTGGCAGCCTCGTCGTAGCCATCTCGGTCGCTGCTCCAGAGGCGGACCAGGCGCGCTTCGGGGCCGCCTACGCGATGGCCAAGACCGCCGACGACAGGCTCGCGCTCGCGGCTGGTGTCCAGTTGCGCGAGCACGGTGTCGCGTCTGTCGCGCTGCACCCGGACTGGGTGCGGACCGAGGGCGTGCTCCAGTTCGCCGACCAGGTGGACCTGACCGGATCCCAGTCGCCGGAAGGAGTCGGCCGCGCTGTCGTCGCGCTGGCCGGCGATCCGGGCGTGATGAACCTGACCGGTCGTGCCCTACCGGTGAGCGAGCTGGCCGAGCGTTACGGCGTGGATGTGCTGACCTAGCTCGTTCACCAGCGAGCCGGTCTGGCCTGAACCGGCAGCCAGGTCGGTCGGTAGCCTGGGCGGGTATCGGCGACGCCGCGCCGGAAAGCCGGCTGACACCAACGGGAGCCTGTGCCATGACGCATCGGCCGGTCGTGGTCGTTCTCGACTACGGCTCTGGCAACCTGCGGTCGGCGCAGCGCGCCCTGGCCCGGGTCGGCGCGGACGTTCAGGTGACCGCCGACGCCGATGCTGCACTGAACGCCGACGGACTGGTGGTGCCGGGCGTGGGCGCCTTCGCCGCCTGCATGGCCGGGCTTCGCGCGGTCGGCGGCGAGCAGGTGATCGCCAAGCGGCTGGCCAGCGCGCGGCCAGTCCTCGGCATCTGCGTCGGCATGCAGGTGCTGTTCGCGGCCGGCGACGAGCACGGCGAGCGGGCCGAAGGCTGTGGCTGCTGGCCGGGCGTCGTGCACAGGCTGGCCGCTCCCGTGCTCCCGCATATGGGCTGGAACGACGTCACGCACCCGGACGGCTCTCGGTTGCTGGCCGGCATCGGGGCGGATGCCATGTTCTACTTCGTGCACTCGTACGCGGCGACGACCGAGCCGCCGGGGGGCGCGCTGACTGGCTGGGCCACGCACGGCGAGGACTTCGTGGCGCTGGTCGAGGATGGCCCGCTGATGGCCACTCAGTTCCACCCGGAGAAGTCGGCCGACGCCGGCTCCGCGCTGCTCGCCAACTGGCTGGAGATACTCGCCTAAGCATGGGAGCACGGTCATGAGCCTGGTGCTGCTGCCCGCCGTCGACGTGTCCGGCGGGCAGGCCGTCCGGCTGGTACAGGGCGCGGCAGGCACCGAGACAAGCTACGGCGACCCTGCTGAAGCCGCGCTCGCCTGGCAGGAGGCCGGGGCGGACTGGATCCACCTGGTCGACCTGGACGCGGCCTTCGGCCGCGGGTCGAACGCCCCGCTGCTGGCCAGCCTGGTCGGCAGGCTGGAGGTCAAGGTGGAGCTGTCCGGCGGCATCCGCAACGATGCGGCCCTAGCGGCGGCACTGGCCACCGGCTGCGAGCGAGTCGTGGTGGGCACCGCGGCGCTCGAGGACCCGGACTGGGTGAGCCGGGCGATATCCGAGCACGGTGACCGCATCGCCGTCGGGCTCGACGTCCGCGGCACGCGGCTGGCCGCGCGGGGCTGGACGAGCGACGGCGGGGAACTAGACGACGCGATGGGCCGGCTGGAGAACGACGGTTGCCGGCGCTACGTCGTCACCGACATTGAAAAGGACGGCATGCTGCGCGGGCCGAACCTGGACCTGCTCCGGCACGTGTGCGCGCGGACCGGCAGCCCGGTGGTTGCCAGCGGTGGCGTGTCCAGCCTCGGCGACCTGCTGGCGATCGCGCAGCTTGTCCCGCTAGGCGTGGAGGGCGCGATCGTCGGCAAGGCGCTGTACGCGGGGGCGTTCACGCTGCCCGATGCGCTCGCAGCCGTGACGGCGTGAGCGTCGCCCGGTGAGGAAAGCGGCAATAGCCGCATAACGCCGATACGGCCGGCCGTGGGCCTGGTTAGGCCGCGCGTTGGCGCGTCGTGTTCGCCGATATGGTCGCCGGATGGACGATCGGCTGGCGCGCTATCTCGCTGTGCTGTCGGCTGACGGTCATCCGGTGTCCGCCTACGCCGCCGAGCTGAAGTCCGGTCAGTTCCACGATGTCGTGCTCGCCGGGGAGGTCGCTTACCGGTTCCCGCGAGACGAGGAGTCGCGGCGTCGGCTGCCGGCCCGGGTGGCTCGGCTCGATGCGCTGGCACGCCATCGGCTTCCGGTGACGATCCCGGAGCCGCTGGACGCGACCCGCATAGACGAGCCGGTCGGCAACTGCTACCTGGCGGTGCGCCGCGTGCGCGGCGAACCTGCGGAGCCCGGCCAGGTCAGCGGCTCGGCTGCGCTCGTCACCGGACTCGCCGCGCTGCTCGACGACATGGCCAGGCTCGGCCAAGAGGACGAGGTCCGCTCGGTTGTGCCGGCGGCGCCGCCGGGACAGTGGCTGGACTGGGCCGCACAAGTCCGCCAGGTGCTGTTTCCGGTTATGTCGCCCGCCGGGCGCAGTCGGGCGGAGGCCGAGCTGACCGCGGTGTCGGCCGTCGCGGCGTCGGGTGACGCTCTGGTGCATTCCGACCTCGGCGGCGCCAACCTGCTGCTGACGCGCCACGACAGCGTACCGAGGGTCACCGGCGTGCTGGATTGGGACGAAGCCTGCATCGGAAACCAAGCCAGCGACCTCGCGTCGCTCGCCGTCACGTTCGGCTGGGAGGTCGCCGAGCTGATCGTTGCGGCGCGCAGCCAGCCAGACCGGCAGAAGCTCACCTCTGCGCGGCTGATCGCGGCGACGTTCGCGCTGCAGCAAGCACTGCCCGCGGCTCTCAGCGGTGACCGGGAGAACCTCGACGACGGGCTCACCGGCTACCGGTGAAGCACGCCTAGCGCTCCGTCCCTGAACACGACGCCGGGATATTCGTCGATGCGGATGTACGACGGACTCGAGACTGGTCCGACGATCACCGGAAAGCAGGCCGATACCCTGGATCCGTGGCTGGCGGGAGCGATGTCCGGAAAGTGTCGAGCGGCGCGATGTGGGAGCCCATCGTCGGCTACAGCCGTGCCGTAGCGGCCGGCGACTTCGTGTTCGTGACCGGCTGCACATCGATCGACGGAGCCGACTTCGTGCACGAGGGAGACGCCTACGCCCAGACCATACAGGCCATCGGAAACGTGCGGACGGCGCTGGAGAAGCTCGGTGCGGGCCTTTCTGACGTGGTGCGAACCCGCATTTACGTGACCGACATCAGCAGGTGGGCGGAGTACGGCCGGGCGCACGGCGAGGCGTTCGCCGGTGTCATGCCCGCGACGTCGATGATCGGGGTTAGCGCGCTCATCGACCCGAGGATGCTGGTGGAGGTCGAGGCTGTCGCTTACCGGCCGGGAATCGGCGCAGGCGCCGGGACGAGCGAATGACAGTTGCCGTTCGGGTCATCCCCTGCCTCGATGTGGCGGCCGGCCGTGTCGTCAAGGGGGTACGGTTTCGCGACCTCCGGGACGCCGGTGACCCGGTGGAGCTAGCCGCCGCCTACGACGAAGAGGGCGCCGACGAGCTCACGTTCCTGGACATCACGGCTTCCAGCGACGAGCGGGAGACCATGTACGACGTGGTCCGGCGGACCGCGGAGCAGGTGTTCATCCCGCTGACCGTCGGCGGCGGCGTGCGCAGCACGCGCGACGTGGACAACCTGCTGCG
>JASHTT010000288.1 GCA_030040415.1 Streptosporangiaceae bacterium
AGCTACGTACGCGAGGAGGACGGCCACATCGCCGTGGGCGCGCTCACCAGGCACGGCGAGCTGGCCGCGTCCGACCTGCTGGCTCGCGAGCTGCCGCTGCTCGCGCACGCAGCTGGCCAGGTGGGTGACCCGCAGGTCAGGCACTGCGGCACTATCGGCGGCTCGCTTGCTCACGCCGACCCGGCGGCCGACCTGCCTGCGGTCGTGCTCGCGCTGGACGCCACGCTTGTCGCGCTCGGTCCCGGCGGATCCAGGCAGATCCCCGCGGCGTCGTTCTTCCGCGGCCTGTTCGAGACGGCTCTGGAACCCGGCGAACTGCTCACCGAGATCCGGTTCTCCAAGCCGGCGGCGGCCGGCTGGTCGTTCCAGAAGTTCACCAAGCGGGCCATCGACTGGGCCATTGTCGGCGTCGCCGTGCAGGGCGGCAACGTGGCGCTGGTGAACATGGGCCAGACGCCGTTGCGCGCCGTCGGCGTGGAGCAGGCGCTCGCGGCTGGAGCCAGCGCCGGCGAAGCCGCCGAGCACGCAGCGGAGGGCACCAGCCCGGGCGATGACCTGACCGCCAGTCGCGGCTACCGCGAGCACCTGGCGCGGGTGCTCGTCGGCCGCGCGATCGAGGAGTCGGCTACCAGGGCCTGAACGCGCGGTATCAAGCTCAGGCCATTACCCGGCACTCTGTTAAGGCCGAGCAAGCTAGCCCAAGTTAGCGCGGAATATAACGGAAGCTAGCATTTCACCGCGAGATAGCTGGGATATTGACAAGATTTGACATGCCGGGATTGCGCATGCACGTATACCGGTGTTTGAATTGCGGCGGGGCCATTCGGGGATAGTCGTCCGATCTCGTGACGAACTGCCCAACCAACAGGAGGGGGTTTGACCATGCCATTCGTTCGCCGTCGTCTTGGTCTCGGCATATTCGCCGCGGCCGTGCTTGCCAGCGCCGCGGTCGTGATACCAACCGTCGCACTGGCCTCGTCGGGCGGCGAGCACACCGACTCCGTGCCGGCGTGCTCCAACACCAACACGTACGTGTGGTTCGCACTAGCGCCGAGCGTAGCGGCGGGCTCGACCAGCTACCCGATCGAGTTCACCAACGTCGGCAAGAGCACGTGCTACCTGTACGGGTACCCGGGTGTCCAGGCGACCACCTCGGCGGGGAAGACCGTGGGACCGGCCGCCAGCAGGGTGACCGCGTCGCACACGACCGTGGAGCTGAAGGCTGGGCAGACGGCCAGCGCATCGCTCACGATCACCGTGGCCGGCAACATCCCCGGCTGCGGGAGCACGCAGGCAGACGGCCTTCAGGTTTACCCGCCGAACGAGACCCGGAACCAGTTCGTAACCTCCTTCACGTTCACGGCCTGCAAGAGCAAGGTGTACCTGCACGTCGGCCCTGTTGAGTCGGGCATCGGCGTCCCGCAACCCTGACACCTCGCCCGACAAAGCGCAGCACGAAGCCCCGCCTGGCGTTGGCCGGGCGGGGCTTCGTCTTCATGCGCCGGTGCTCGTGGATCAGCAAGCCGCGGTTAGATGACGTCGCCTCGAGACGGTTGCCCACGCCGTCACCGTGACCACGGGCTCGTCGCGCCGTAAAGATACAAATAAAGATTGATATGCCATGATCCATGATTGCATGGACACATCGGCTGGTGTTTCAATTGCGGCGGGGCATCGGGGATAGTCGTCATCCGGTCAGTTGACGAACTGCCCGATTAACAGGAGGGGAATGCTCATGCCGTTCATTCGTCGTCGTCTTGGCCTCGGCATATTCGCCGCGGCAGTGGTTGTCAGCGCCGCGGTCGTGGTGCCGACAGTCGCGCTCGCCTCGTCAGGCGGCGAGCACACCGAGTCCGTGCCGGCCTGCTCGAACAGCAACACCTACGTGTGGTTCGCGCTGGCGCCAAGCGGCGCGGCGGGCACGATCTACTACCCGATCGAGTTCACCAACATCGGCACCAGCAGCTGCTACCTGTATGGGTACCCGGGCGTCCAGGCAATCAACTCGGCGGACAACCCGGTGGGCCCGGCCGCCAGCCGACTGACGCTGTCGCACGGCGACGTAGTGCTGAAGCCCAACCAGACGGCCTATGCCCTGCTCGGCATCGTCGAAAAGGGCGTCATCAGCGGCTGCACGGCTACCCAGGCCGACGGGTTGCAGGTCTACCCGCCGAACGAAACCCAGAAGCAGTTCATCTCTGACTTCACGTTCTCGGCCTGCAAGAACAAGGTCTACCTGCACGTCTACCCGGTTAAGTCTGGTATCGGCGTGCCGTAAGCCAGAACAGAGCCTGAACGGAGCCCCGCCCGGCGCCAGCCGGGCGGGGCTCCGTCTTTATGCGCTAGTGCTCGTGGATCAGCAAGCCGCGGATGTTCTTGCCATCCAGCATGTCCTGGTAGCCCTGGTTGACGTCGTCCAGTGAGTAGGTGCTGGTGACCAGTTCGTCGAGCTTGAGCTTGCCCTGCCGGTACAGGTCGAGCATCAGCGGGATCGTGTCGAAGGGGTTGCCACCGCCGAACAGCGCGCCCTGGATCCGCTTCTCGAACAGGGTGAGCTCGAAGCCGGGCAGCTGGATCGTCTGCTGCGCCGGGCCAGCCAGCCCGGTGACCACCACCGTGCCATGCTTGCGGATCGCCGCGAACGCGTTCTGAATCACCTCCGGCGTGACCACCCCGACGGTGATGAGCGCCTCATCGGCCCCGACGCCCTCGGTAATCTCGGTGACGATTTCCTGGGCCTCTGCGGCGCTCGCGGCGGTGTGCGTCGCGCCGAGCCGCTCGGCCATCTCGCGCTTGTTCGGCAGCGGATCGACCGCGACGACGTTGCGGGCACCGGCAAAAGAGGCGCCCTGTACTGCGTTGATGCCGACGCCGCCGATGCCGTAGATCACCACTGTGTCGCCCGCCTTGACGGCCCCGGCGTTGACGGCTGTCCCCCAACCGGTCGGCACGCCGCAGCCGACGAGGGCCACCGTCTCCAGCGGCAGGTCATCGGCGATCTTGATAGCCGAGTGCTGCGACACGGTCGCGT
>JASHTT010000289.1 GCA_030040415.1 Streptosporangiaceae bacterium
ACCGCCCAGACATTGGTCGCCGAGCTTGCCGACACATCCCCGAGGTTCGCGATGACGGAAGGGTCCGGGAAGGGGACGTGAATCCAGCGCTGGCCGTTCCAGTGCAGGATCAGGCCCTTCAGCTCCGGCGTGTTGTTGTTATAGCCGACCGCCCAGACGTCGTCTGGCCCGGCCGCGGTCACGGCCTGCAGGTAGCCATGACCGCCGATGGTGCCCGGCCAGATCCGCTTCCACTGCTTGCCGTTCCAGTGCTCGATCAGCGCATAGCTTGCGCTGATGGGATTGGTGAACCCCACCGCCCAGACGTCCCGGGCGGAGATGGCCACCACATCGGTGAATTCAGCTGCATCCTGCGGCAGGCTGAAAAGCTGCCGCTGCCACGCCTTGCCATTCCAGTGCAGGATCAGCGGAATCGAAAAGCCGGGAGAGCCTGGTCCGCCGCCGATATAGCCGACGGCCCAGGCGTCCGTGGGTGAGACGGCCGACACGCCGTTGAGCCAGGCGGAGCCGCTGGGCGTCGGCGTCGGGACCTGGGTCCAGGCCTTGCCGTTCCAGTGATAGGCGAGGGTCTGGGTCGGATAGAACCAATTGGTTCCGCCGACCGCCCAGCCATCCGTTGCCGATTGCAGAGATACGTCCTGGAAGTTTCCAGGAACCAGGTAGTCCGCCCACACGCTCCCGTTCCACTGGGCGAGTTGCGCGCCGGTGCCGCTGGCTCCGAGGCCCGCTGCCCAGACATCATCTGCCGACGTGGCGGAGACGCGGTAGAAGCGGCCCGCGAAGCTCGGATACTGGGCCGGAGCCAGCGGCCGCGCTCTGGCCGCGGGACTGGTCCGCGCCCCCGGCTGGGCTGTCGCCGCGCTCGCGATTCCTGCCGGAGCCACAGTTAGTAATGCCAGGCCTGCCACTGAGGCCAGCACAATGAGCTTTGCTTTCACGGCTCCTTCCTCCCCGGACGTACTCGAACAGAACAACGTCCTGGTGGCAATGATGCGCTCGCCGGCGCAGCGCCGAAGGGGGAGCCATCCCCAACCTGACGGTAACGAGGCTGGCCGATCCGGCGCCGAACGGCGCCTGAACCACGGCCCGCACTGGCCTTAACAGACCGTTGATTTCGCGCATGTGACGGGGATACCGTCTAGTCGGCATGTTCCCCTCTTCGTGCAACAACATCGGTCGAGGTTAGGAGGACCGTATGACAGCAACCACAGCGGGACCAGTCTCCGGGCAACGGGGATTCTCGCTGATCCACAGGCAGCTCGACTCCTATCCGGACACCGGCCTGCGGGTCTTGTACCTGGGGATCACGGTGCTCGCGACGATCACGCTCTACTACGAGCTGTACGTCGGCGGCTCGGTGTCCACGTACATCCTGGCGAACCTGGGTATGTCGTTCACCTTTTATGTGCTGGCGGTAGCGTTCGGCAACCTGCTCGGGGCGTTCGGCTCACTGGCCGCGGGCCTTGGCGACAGGTACGGCCGGGCGAACATAGTGGTCTTCGGCCTGCTGTTCACTGGCGTGTTCGTCGCGTTCGTGATCCCGACCGCGACGAGCAAGTGGGAGTTCGTCATCTATACCTTCGTCGTCGCTATCGTCGAAGGGATGTGCCTGGTGGCCACCCCGGCACTCATCCGCGACTTCTCGCCACAGGTCGGCAGGGGCACCGCGATGGGCTTCTGGACCAGCGGGCCGGTGCTCGGCAGCCTGGTCGTCGCGATCGTGGCTAGTGCCACGCTGCCGCAACTGGTGAGCACCACTGGTTACCGGCATTGGTGGACGCACGAGTACGCGATCTGCGGCATCGTCGGCATTGTCGTCTTCCTGGTCTCCCTTATCGGCCTGCGCGAGCTGTCGCCGCAGCTTCGCGACCAGCTGATGGTCACCATGCGGGACCGGGCGCTGATCGAGATACGCGCCAAGGGCCTCGACGTGGAGGCGGCCCTGAAGAACCACTGGCGTCAGCTGATGAAGGCCGACATCATCGTCTCCGCCTTCGCCGTTTCGGTCATGCTGCTGATCTACTACGCGCTTGTCGGGTTCCTGCTGATCTACGTGAGCACCGTCTTCGGGTTTACGGCAAAGCAGGCCAACGGTCTCGGCAACTGGGCCTGGGCATTCAACGCCGGCGCGGTGATCCTGGTCGGCATCTTCTCCGACCGGGTCCGGGTCCGGAAGCCGTTCATGGTGGTCGGCGCCGCCGGCGCCGCGGTGATGGTCGTGATCTTCCTGTTGCAGGCGGGTCACCACCCGAGCTACTACACCCTGGCGACCATCCTGGCGATCATGCTGTTCTTCCTCGGCATCGCCTACACGCCGTGGATGGCTAGCTACACCGAGACCGTGGAGCACCGCAATCCGGCGGCCACGGCGACTGGGCTCGCGATCTGGGGTTGGATCATCCGGGTGGTGGTCTTCGCTTCCACCGCGCTGATCCCGGTGGTGATCCACTCGGTAACACCGCTCATCGATTACGGCACGACGGTCGGCACCGACCTGAAGACCTATCCGTCGCTGGCATGGGCGGGGACGCACGGGTCGGTGATCGCGGACTACACCAAGTACTCGACCGAGTTCACCTTCGCGAGCACCCATCCGACGGTCGTTTCAGACGCGACGAAGTACTCGACGCAGCTCACCAATGCGGCGAGGCTGGCACCGGAGCTCAAGGTCATCGAGGCGAACCCCGCGCTATTCGCGTCTGCCGCCAAGTACCCGGCGGGCAAGGTTCCGGCCGCGCTCGCGGCCAAGCTGCTCGCAGCGGCCGGTGGTGGCACCAAGGGCGCCACGATCCTGGCGACGATCGACAAGAACGCGTCCGCGATCGCCGGGATCCTCGCCGTGCCGCCGTCGGTGTTCACGACGGTCGCGCCGTACTCGGCGCAACTCGCCGCGCTAGCTGCGGTGCCGAAGCCGGCCATCGCTGCGGTCACGGC
>JASHTT010000290.1 GCA_030040415.1 Streptosporangiaceae bacterium
AGTCGCCCTCGGCATCGCGCCTGGGACCGCCCGTAGCCGCTTGCACCGGGCACGCACGGCCTTGCGTCACATGCTGGCCGAAGCAGATGCGAATGAAGCTGAGGTACGAAAGTGAATCCGGACAGAGAGGACCTTGATATTACGGAACTGCTCAGCGCGATCGACCAAGTCGGCCCGCCATCTTCCGATGCCTTGGAGGATGCCCGCGAGGTGCTGTGGTCGGCGGTAACTGAGGAGATGCTCTCCGCCTACGACGCGCGCACAAGGCCGGCGGAACATGTAGCGGATCAGCCGCAACAAACTGCTCGACAGCGCCGACAGAACAGTTCACGGCAGACCGAACAACGCCGCAATCAGAACCCTGGAGCGTAACCATGCTCGCAGGCTGGCTGTGACGAACACGATTGAGATGTCAAGGTTCGGTCATCATGCAGAGATGCTCTTGCTAACTCGTTGCTAACAACGGCTGCGGATGGCTGAGGTCCGCAGATTAGACGGCTGGTACGCCAACTTGGAATCAAGCCTGCTCAGCGGCCAGCGCTGGATCTACGTGGATCGGCAAAGCCTCCTGAAAAGCGGACGCTCAGCGCCACGCCCACGTAGCGGCGCCGATCCATTTGGACGAGGCTGCGTGGCGATACGCTTGTGGCATGACCGCCGAGGTCCTGACGCTAGAGGGGCTTCGCCAACGCCGCCCCGAGATTCTGCGCGTGGCGCAGAAGCGCAAGGTGCATCGGATCGCTGTCTTCGGATCAGTTGCCCGCGGCGAAGCTCGTCCGGACAGCGACCTGGATCTGCTGGTGGACTTCGAACCGGGCACATCTCTTCTTGACCATGTCGGCTTGTTCCAGGACCTCGAGGAACTGCTAGGCATCGAGGTGGATGTCGTCGCGCGGAGCGCGCTCAAGCCACGAAACGAGCACATCAGCGCTGAAGCTGTGGATCTGTGACCAGAGGAGTCGATGAACTCCTAGCAGATTTGGCTGAGGCAATCGACGCGGCAGCCGAGCTCGTGAATCTGGGGAAGGACCGCCGGGATGCGGAGCGCCCGCTGCGCCTCGCGGGCGAGGCAGTGATCGGCCGCCCAGGCGACGTCGCTAGCAAGCTGCCAGACGAGGTCATCAAGGCGACGCCAGACATTCCCTGGCGTGAAGTCAAGGGGATGAGAATCATCGCTGCGCACGCCTACCATCGCATCGATTACGAACAGGTCTGGGTCACCTTGCGCGACGATGTTCCGAGGATGGCCGAAGCGATCGGGCGCCGGCGGCAGGCACAGGCTTGATCATGCCAAATACGTGCCTAAGTACCGGTGAGCATGATCCCACGGTTGTTGGTTCGCCCAGCTCAAGCGCTGTGCACCAGCCAGCTGGCGGCCCGGACTCATAATCCGCCGGCCGACGACATCGAGCGCCGGATCGGGCAGGACGAGATCTCGGTCAAGCTCCCGGCGGAGCGGTCGCTGGCCGAGGAGTATGGCGTGGCCTTACGTGACTGTGCGGCATGCGATGGCGATCCTCCACGAGCGCGGCGTGATCATTACCGTGCACGGGCGCGGGACGTTCGTGCGCAGGCAGGACTGACGTTTTGGCCGTCGCCGCGCGGCGCATCGGGAACTCGAACCAGCTGGTCCGAACTTAGACTAGTCCGGTCTATACTTCTAACCATGAGTGCCGCAGCGACACCCGTGCCACTGTCTGAAGCTAAAGCTCGGCTCTCTGAGCTAGCAAGGCGGGTACGGCAGCAGCATGAGCGAATCACGCTAACTCGTAATGGCGAGCCTGAGGCCGTCCTGCTCTCGGTAGACGACCTTGAGGGCCTTGAGATGACCTTGGAAATCCTGGGCGACGCAGACGCCGTTGCGCGCATCTCCGAGAGCCTGGCTGCTCTGGAGCGTGGCGAGCCCGGTGCTGACATGGCTGCCGTTCGCCAGGATCTGGCCCGTCGCCGAGCCACCGGCAGGTGACGAAGGAGCGTGCGCAGCGGTTCGAGATCCGGTTCCAGCCGCCCGCACGGCGAGCTATGGCCGAGCGGCTTCCGGAGAGCGTTGCCGCTGCAGTACTGGAGTTCTGCCAGGCTGCACTTGCGGTCAATCCTCACCGGGTGGGCAAACCGCTGTTCGGGCCGCTGGCGGGCTGTGACGGCGCCCGGCGCGGCACTTATCGCATCGTCTACCGGATCGACGAAAGCAGCCGCGTCGTTTATGTCCTCGACGTCGATCACCGATCGGAGATCTACCACCGGCCACAACCGTGACCACGAATCGTCGGCCCGTACCGACCTTGAATCATGCCAAATACGTGCCGAAATCGGTCGCGGCGTGATCACTGCTAAGGAAGCAATCACGAGCTCCGGTTGCGGTGCTCGAGCGCCAGCCGTCAGCGGCCTTAGTCCTGCCCGGCTCCCGCATACTGGTCCTGTGACGGACACTGCCACCAGACAGCTGCTATGCCGATTCGTCGGTGCTGTCCAGCCGGTTGTGCCGCTGGTCTCGGTGTGGGCACATGGGTCGCTAGCCGGTGGTGACTACCAGCCGGGGCGCAGTGACCTCGACCTGATCGCCATCCTCGAGCGGCCGTGCACAGAGGCGGAGCAGCAACTTCTCGGCGAGGTGCATGAAGGCCTGGGCGGTGCCTTTGCGCTCGCGTCGAAGCTACATTGCAGCTATTGCGCAGCGACGCAGTTGGATGATCCCGCGCACTTGCACCTCACATGGGCGCATGAAGAGTTCATGCACCGGCGAGTTACCCCGGTTACCAGGCGCGAGCTACATGACTTCGGGCTCGTCTTGTATGGCGAGGCGCCAGCGGCCCTGCTTCCGCCGGTGACCGGCGAGCAACTCGCCGAGTTCGTGGTCCAGGACCTGGAAGGCTTCTGGCTGCCGTCCCTGGGCGACCACCCGGAGCGGTGGGACCGTGACATCTGGGTCGACCTCGGCCTGCTGACCTTGGCCAGGGCAACGGTGACTTTGCGGGACGGCAAGCTGATCAGCAAGGCCGAGGCTCTGTGCGTGCTTACCGAACTCGATGCGCCTGCAGAGGTCGTAGACGACATTAGGCAGCGGCGGTACGGCGACCCCGGTCCAACCTCA
>JASHTT010000291.1 GCA_030040415.1 Streptosporangiaceae bacterium
GCAGATCGGCAGTTGCCCTTGCGCGTCGTCCTGATCGACCGGTACGGCCGGCACGGTCAGGGACAGGCTTACTCAACGAGTGATCCGGCTCACCTGCTGAACACGCCGTCCAGTCAGATGAGCGCGCTGTCGGACGACCCGGACCACCTGGTCGAGTGGGCAGCAACGGGAGTTGCGACATCTGACGCGTTCCTGTCAAGGCAGGCCTACGGACAGTACCTGCGCGACGTGCTGGCGGCGGCAGAAGCTGAAGCAAAACCGGTGTCCGAGGTCAGCCGTATCACCGCCGACGTGGTGGCGATCCGGCCGACGGCCGGCGGTGGACTGCGCTTGATTCAAGCCGGCGGGGCGGGCCTGACCGCCGACGCCGTGGTGCTCGCTATCGGCAGCGCACCTGGCACGCTGCCGTTCCCGGCGCCGAGCAGTCAGCGGATAGTCACCGATCCGTGGCGCCCGGGCGCGCTGTCTGCCTTGTGCAACGGCAGCCCAGTGGTCGTGCTAGGCACCGGCCTGACGATGATGGACGTCGCGATCTCGGTCACCGGCGCTCATCCGGCGAGCACCGTGCTCGCAATTTCCCGGCACGGCCTGCTGCCACGTGCGCACCGGGGCACGCCCGCGACGGCGCGGCCCATCTGGCTGCCGGTCATCGCCAGGTTCGCGTCGTCTGCGCGGGCAAGCGCGGGCCAGGTCCGGCTCGCCGACCTGATGTGGCAGGTGCGCGCCGCCATCGCCGACAGCCCCGACAACTGGCAGCAAGTGATCGCGTCGCTACGCCCGTTCGTGCCCGGTTTGTGGAACCTGATGCCCGCCGCTGACAAGCGGCTGTTCCTCCGGCACGTGGCACGCTACTGGGAAGTGCACCGCCACCTCGTGCCGCCCGCAACTGCTAGCAAGATCACTCAGCTGCGCAGCACCGGGCGCCTTACCGTGCAGACCGGCCGGATCCTCGCGGTCAGCGAGCAGCAACCCGACGAGTTGCGAATCCGGCTCGAGGCTCGCGACGGGATCACCGAGCTCACCGCGGGCTGGCTGGTCAATGCCACGGGTGCCACGTCAGACATCACGGCGACGACCGATCCGCTGCTGCGCGATCTGTTCGCCTCGGGCATGGCCCGGCCGGATCCGGTTCGCCTCGGCATCGACGCCAGCACCGAAGGAGCGGTGCTGGACGTGAACGGCCGGGCAAGCAAGACCGTGTTCACGCTCGGCCCGCCGCTGCGCGGGCTGTGGTACGAGACAACCTCGATACCGGAGATCCGGGAGCAGGCCGCGGCGCTAGCGCAACTGCTGACCACCGGCCACCTGCGCCGGGCACGGCCGGGCAGCGCCGCCTGACCGCTGCCCACTGCGGGCCGCTGTTGCCGTGAGCTCAGCCTGCCGCTAGCGTCGCCGCCGCGGCGGCTCCCGCATCCGCCGTCCGCCGCAAGAAGTCGGCAAGTAGCTCAAGCTCTTCCTCGGTGTAGTCAGCGCAGATCCGGTCCATGGCCGTGTTCATGCCGGAGTCGACGAGGTACAGCCTCAGCAGCTCCGCGCCGCGACCGCGCCGTGCGCGCACGACGACGCCGCGCCGGTCGGCCGGGTCACGGTCCCGGACGATCCATCCGCCGCGCTCCAGGCGGTCGAGTATGCCCGTCACGGTCGCGGGATGCAGCCCCGCTCGCCGCGCCAGCGCGGTCGGGCTGAGCGGCCCCTCCCTGGTGATGAGATCAAGGCAGCCTAGGTCTGTGACCTTGACGTCGACGCGGCCGCTGACGCTCTGGTTGAGCCTCGCCAGCTCGGTGCCGAGTTCGCGCAGCGCCTCCTTGACGGCCCGATTGAGCCGCCGCCGGTTCGACGTGGAGCCAGCGCCCGCAGTCCCGGGCCCCGCGCCTTTGGCACCCGCGCCGGCGCTCCCGGACCCGGCGCCCTTGGGCCCCGGACCTGATCCTACGACTTCCATATGATATGGTCTCCGTATTCTATGAACTGCGAATCTACTGTACGGGGCGCCGAAACAGGCGCGGGAAGGCACGCGCAATGAGACTGACAATCTTCGGCGCATCCGGCGGAACCGGGACATGCCTGGTCGAGCAGGCCCTCGCCGCCGGTCACGAGGTGACGGCCGTGGTTCGGGACCCGGCTCGCCTTGCCGTTCCCCCTGGCGAGCACCTCCACGCCGTTACCGCCGCGGTCCTCGATCCGGACTCGATGGCGCCCGCTCTGACAGGCGCAGATGCCGTGCTGACCGCTATCGGCCCGCACGGCACAGGTCCGACCACGATCATCTACGACAGCGTCACGAACATCATCACCGCGATGGACAAGGCCGGCCCAAAACGCCTCATGATGGTGAGCGGCTCAATAACGACCGATGCAGGCGAGAGCCCTTACATGCGCTATCTGATCAAGCCAGTGGCGCGACGTACGTTCCTCCGGCATGTGTGCGCCGACATGCGGCGCGGCGAGGACGCGGTCCGCGCCAGCGACCTCGACTGGACGATCATGCGGCCGCCCGGGCTGACCAGCAAGCCGGCCTCCGGCCGCTACCGCACCGCCGTCGACACCAACCTGCCGCATGGCTTCACGATCGCCCGCGCCGACCTGGCCGCGTGCATGCTCACGCTGATCAGCGACCCAGCCACCGTGCACAAGCACGTTGCGATCGCCAACTGATTAGGCCTGGTCCGCGCAGCGCTGCCGCGCGCGGCGCTGCGTCACGCGCCGGCTAGGACAGCACGCGCCGCCGGAACTTGTAGAGCCCCAGCGTCAGGAACCCGACCGCGAAGGCGAGCATGACCGGATAGACGACGTACAGGTGCATGTGCGGCGCGTCCGTGAACGCCGCGCGCATCCCCTCGTTCACGTAGATCAGCGGGTTGATCAGCACGATCGTCTGCAGCCAGTGCCAGCTGCCGATCGTCACCGGCGCCAGCTTCGTCCACGAGTAGTAGGTCCCGCCGAGGAACGTGATCGGCAGGATGATGAACCCGAACATCAGCCCGATGTTGCGCGGCTCGAAGCTCGTGCCGAGGACGAGCCCGAGCCCGGCCATTGCGACGCACGCGAGCGGCACGAACGTCAGGATGATCCACCAGTGCAAGTTCAGGTGCGCGGTTACCCCGGCCGCGTGCACGACCGAAGCGATCGGCAGCACGATGATCGCCGACAGCAAGCCTTGCGCCGCGCCCGACAGCACCTTCGCGATCGCCACCAGCCAGATCGGGCAGGGTGCCTGGACCCTGTCCTCGATCTCCCGGGTGAAGCCGAACTCCTGTGCCATCGCCAGCGCGATTGACTGCACACCCTGGAACATGACCGACAGCCCGACCACAGCGGGAACGAGGATCGTCGCGAATGCGGACTCCTGAACCGCGCCGTGCCCGCCTATCCCTTGTCCGATCTTCGGGAAGACGTACAGGAACACGAAGCAGAGCAGGAAGGGCTGAATGAGCGTGCGCAGCACGAACTCCCACAAGTGCTTGCGCAGCACGACCAGGTCGCGGAGCATCAGCGCGCCGAGCGCCGTCCAACTGGCCGACACGACGGACCGGGTAGGGCCGCCGCCGATTCTTGCCCTAGCGGTCTGCGGAGTCGCGGTTACCGACGTGGTCACTCGTCCCTCAGCTCCTTGCCCGTCAGGTTGATGAAGACGGTCTCCAGGGTTGGCTCGGCAACCGAGAGGTCGACAAGGTCGTACCCGCCTTGCTCTGCCGCGAGCACAATCCGCGGAACCAGCCGGTCGGTGCCCTTCACGTGCAGCTCGAGCCCGCCTTCGACCTGCCGCGTCCTGGTGACCCCGTCGACGCCCGCGGCGAGCAGCTCGGCAAGCCTGCCGGTATCACCGCCGGCCTTCACTGTCACCACGGTGTCGGCACCAATGCTCTGCTTCAGCGCCGCCGGGGTGTCCAACGCGAGGATGTGGCCATGATCCATGATCGCTACCCGCTGGCACAGCCTGTCGGCTTCCTCCATGTAGTGCGTAGTCAGCAGGATCGTCTGGCCCTCGGCATGCAACTCACCGAGCAGGTCCCATAGCGCAAGCCTGCTCTGCGGGTCGAGCCCGGCCGTGGGCTCGTCAAGAAACAGCACGGACGGCCGGTGGAAGATCGCCCTGGCGACCATCAGCCGCTGCGCCATACCGCCCGACAACGCGTATACCGACGCCTTTGCCCACCGGGACAGCTGGAATTGCTCGAGCAGCTGGTCGGCGGTCCGCCTGGACTCTTTCGCCCCGATGCCGAACAGTCGGCCGTGGAAGTAGAGGTTCTCCCACACCGTGAGCTGCCGGTCCAGCGTGTTCTGCTGCGACACGATCCCGCTGAGCTGCTTGGCCAGCGCCGGGCGCGCAGCGACGTCGACCCCGGCCAGCAGCGCCCGCCCCGAGGTCGGCACGACGCGGGTGGTCAGCATGCCTGCCGTGGTCGTCTTTCCTGCGCCGTTCGGCCCGAGCAGCCCGAAGATCTCGCCCGCCCACACGTCCAGGTTCAGCTTGTCCACGGCAGCGAAGTCAGTGCCCGGGTAAACCTTGGTCAGGTCCTCGGTGTGGATGACAGCGCTCACGTCGCCGTCATGACTGCCGATTGCGCTCGCAGGCGCCTGCGCGGTGCTGATAGCGCCACCTTCCTTCGGGATCGCCGGTTCGGTGCGACCGCTGCACATCGTAACTCTGCCAACGCTGCGAACAACCGGGGCAGCCACCCCCAGGCCAGGACAAACGATCGCAAGGGAACGACGACTTCTTCGACAACTCGGCTCAGTGCGTCGCGGTAGCCGGAGGCACAAAATGTCACACCGGCTCGGTAGAATCGATAACAGATTCGATAGACAGGCGAAGTCGCGGTGGGAGGTGACCGGTGATGAGCCCGACCGCAGGAACGGAGAGCCTGGCCGGCCAGTGGGCCGTCCCCGGCGTCACGCCAGTCCGCGCTGCCGCTGACGGTCCCGGCGATGACGGTGCTGCCTGCGACGCGCCACTGTTCGGCACCGCTGCGCAGGGCAAGGCCGGGCGCCGCAAGACGGCTCCGCGCGAGACTCGGCGGCGTGATCGGGCCCGGCCCGACACAGCCAGGCCCGACACCACCCGGCGCAGCACCTCCGCACGCCCTTCCCGGCGCGACACAACGCAGCCC
>JASHTT010000292.1 GCA_030040415.1 Streptosporangiaceae bacterium
CAGGTCGACCGCGCCCATGTCGATGCCCAGCTCGAGACTGGAGGTGGCGACCACGGCGGGCAGCGTGCCGGCCTTGAGCGCGTCCTCGATCTGGTTCCGCTCCTGCCTGGATACCGAGCCGTGGTGCGCCCGGGCGACCACCGGTGGCGCGCCACCTGCGGCCCCTGCTTCTCCCATGAGCTGCGCGGGTGGCCCCCCGCCTCTTTTTTGAGGGAACGGGCCTTGCGCCGCCGCGGCCGTAGCGTCCTCATCCTGGCCGAGGTCGGCGAAGGCCTGCTGGGCGTCGGCCTGCTGGGCGTCGGCCTGCTCGGCGGCGAGGTCGTTGAGCCGGGCGCAGAGCCGCTCGGCGAGCCTGCGCGAGTTGGCGAACACGATCGTCGAGCGATGTGACTGGATCTCAGCCAGCACACGCTCCTCGACGTGTGGCCAGATCGAGTGCTGCCGTGTGGGGTCGGTGCCGTCAGCGGGAGCGCCGGTCGGCCTGCGGTCGCCTATCCCGGTGCTGCTGCCTGCTGGTCCGGTCCCTGCCCCGATCGCCCTCGTACCTGCTGGTACGGTCCCTGCCCCGATCGCCCTCGTACCTGCCGGTGCGGCTCGGCCCGCCGATACCTGCAGGTCGCCCATGTCCTCGACCGGCACGATGATCTTGAGATCGAGCCGCTTGTTGCTGGGCGGGGCCACGATCGATACGGGCAGCGAGCCGCCGAGGAACCTCGCGACCTCCTCGGGCGGCCGCACTGTCGCTGACAGTCCGATGCGCTGCGCGGGGCGGCTGGCGGGCGGCTCTGGTTCGCGTCCACCCGGCTCGGCCGCGAGCACCGGTCCGCGTGCGCCCCCGCGCCTGGCGGACGGCTGCGGCGGCGCCGCCGACATCCGCAGCGCGTCGAGCCGTTCCAGCGACAGCGCGAGGTGCGCGCCTCGCTTGCCGCCGGCTAGCGCGTGCACCTCGTCCACGATGACGGTCTGCACGCCCCGCAGCCCTTCCCTCGCCTGCGACGTCAGCATCAGGAACAGCGACTCCGGCGTGGTGATCAAGATGTCCGGCGGCTTGCTGGCCAGCTTGCGGCGTTCGTCGGCGGCTGTGTCGCCGGTTCGGACTGCGACCGTGATGTCAGGCTCGGGTAGGCCGAGCCGCCGTGCGGCGTGCCTCACGCCGGTCAGGGGGGAGCGCAGGTTCCGCTCGACGTCGACCGCGAGCGCCTTCAGCGGGGACACGTAGAGGACCCTGCAGCGGCGCTTGGGATCGGCCGGCACCGGTTCGCTCGCCAGCTTGTCGATGGCCCACAGGAAAGCAGCCAGTGTCTTGCCCGAGCCTGTCGGGGCTATCACCAGGGTGTGGTCGCCTCCGCCGATGGTGCCCCACGCCTGCGCCTGGGCAGCCGTCGGCTCGGCGAAGGCAGAGGTGAACCACGCCTTCGTCGCCTCGCTGAACCCGGCAAGTGCCGGGTCGCTCGTCGCTGCCATAACTACATCCTGCCTGCTGCTGCCGACAATCGGGACCGTGCCTCGGGACCAGCCTGAGCGCCCGCGCGCTGCCCACAGCTGGTAGAGGGAGTCGGCCGGCGGTAGCCCTTCTCGCGTCAACTTCGCTGCTTGCGTCAACCCTCTTGGGTGCTGCTTCGTTTCGTGAGTTGCAGGCGCAAGGAGGTGGCACATTGGCAGATCCGACGAATCGTGGCGACGATATCGAGCGGCTGCTCGCCGAACGCGGTCCGCAACTGCTGCGCACAGCCGTGCTGTTGGCCGGCAGCCAGCAGGACGGCGAGGACCTGCTCCAGTCCGCGCTCGAGCGCCTGCTCCGCCAGCGTCGCAGTTTCGACGACGGGCTTGAGCCATACCTGCGCCGCACTCTGTACAACCTGGCGGCCGACGGCTGGCGGCGGAACGGCACCTGGCTGCGCAAGCTGACCATCGTCCGGGCGAGCGAGCCGTCGGCGGCGTTCGACGTGATGGCCGCCGTGGACCTTCGCGACGCCCTGGTCAGGACGCTCCACCAGCTGTCCTCGCAGCAGCGCGCGGTCATCGTGCTCAGGTACTGGGAGCACCTGACCGAGGCGGAGGCCGCGCAGGTGCTCGGCTGCACCGAGGGAACGGTCAAGGCTGCGGCGTCACGCGGCCTGAAGCGGATGCGTGAGCTGGCCGGCCCCTGGCTGGCGACGGACGCCGGCCTAGCCGACCGTGGCTGTTAGGAGAGTAAGAGTGAGCACGGAGTTCGAAGACCTGGTGACCGACAGCTTGCGGCACCGTGCGGACGGCGTGACTGTCCCAGCGGCGTTCACCAAGCTGGCGGGTCGGGCACGGCGCCGGCATAGGGGCCGCAAGCTAGCCCTACGGGGAGCGCTGAGTACAGGAACGGCCGCGGTAGCGGCAGGCGCACTGGTCCTGGCGCTAGGCACATCCGGGCGCCCGTCGGCCCCCGCCAGGTCGCCGCGCGCCACGTCGCCGCGTGCCCAGACGGCGGCGTACATCATCAGCCGCGTCGAGAATGGGCTGGCCAAAGATGCTGTCGGCACCATCCAGGTCGTCCGGGAGAGCATGAGCGCAAATCAGAGCTACTCGGTGACGGCGATCACGGACGGCCACGGTATCTA
>JASHTT010000293.1 GCA_030040415.1 Streptosporangiaceae bacterium
CGCGAGCACC
The DNA here is from genome assembly GCA_030040415.1 of Streptosporangiaceae bacterium. Lineage (GTDB taxonomy): Bacteria > Actinomycetota > Actinomycetes > Streptosporangiales > Streptosporangiaceae > JAJYUU01. The sequence goes on from JASHTT010000293.1 coordinate 11, forward strand.
GCGACGTCAGGATGGGCTCGTCCGTCCGGGGTGCCATCGACCTCGTGCTGCTCATCGAGGGCCTGCGCCGGATTCGCGCCGAGGAGCCAGCATCCAGGGCCACCGCCAGGGATGGCGCATACGCCGCGCTGTCCGGGCGGATCAGGATCGCCGACGGCTGCGACCGGAGTCCGGAATCAGTGCTCGACGAGCTGCTCGATGAGCTATGGCCGGCATTCCCGGCGCATCCCGTCGCCCCGGAACCGGATCCACCCGACGCCTCGCAGGACGGCCAGGGAAAAGCTGATGGCCTGCGTCCGGGCGCAGGCGATCAATACGGGGCCGGTTCGCGCTCAAGCCTGCGCCGGGATCGCGGCCGCGGCCCCTCCCGGCGGACCCTCAGCCGCGCAGACCTCGCAGCCCGGCATGAGTCGTTCGGCGACGTCTCGGCCGAGCCAGGCGCGCTGGACACGGCGGCCGTAGCGGACCTGCTGGCCACGGACCCAGACGCGGCTGCGATGCTGCTGGCTGACCTGGCCAGGGCCGCCGACGCCGAACTGCGCGCCGCGGCGCGACGGCTGGCTGCCCGCGTGTTCGTCCAGCTCGGCTCCGCGGGGCGGCAGCGAGTCCGCGGCGTCCGGCGGCTGGGTACTGGACGCCTCGATGGCGACCTCGACATAGAGCTGACAGTCGACCGGTACTCCGGCCCGTGGCCGCCGCCGCCCGACCAGCTCGTCACCAGGGCCTGGCATGCACGCCGCCAGGCAGTGTGCCTGCTCGTGGACGCCAGCGGCTCCATGTCGGGCCTGGCGCTCGCGACCGCCGCGGTAGCCGCGGCGGCGGTCGTGCTGACGGCCAGCCAGCAACTCGATGCGAGCGTTGCAGCCTTTGGCGCCGCGACCACCGTGCTGCAGCCGCTGGGCGGCCGGCGCGCCCCAGACGAGCTTGTCGGCGAGCTGCTCGGCCTGCGCGGGCACGGGCTCACCGACATCGAAGCGGCGCTGCGCACCGCTGCCGCTCAGCTCGCGGCCGGCCCGGCAATCAGCCGGCGGGTAGTGCTGCTGTCCGACTGCCAGCGCACCGCGGGACGCGACCCCGCCGAGGCACTCGCGGGCATCGACAGGCTGGACATCATCGTGCCTGCGCCCGCGGGCCGCATGCCGGACCCGGGCTCGCTCACTGAGGCGCACCGCCTGGCCAGGATCGGCCGCGGTGTCAGCCAGCAGGTCGGGACGCTCGCTGACTTGCCCGTCGCGCTCAGCAGCGTGCTGTCCGGCGACTAGCGCACGCGTGCTATGCGCTAGTTAGCGCACCGGCAACCAGGATGATGTTGCCGTCGGAGGCGCTCTTCCTGATCGCCATCGCGCCGGCATAGGCCTCCGAGTCGTACCACCGCCGAGCCTCGTCGATTGTGGGGAACTCGATCACCACGAGCCGGTGCGGCTGCCAGTCGCCCTCCAGCACCTCGTGCTCACCACCGCGGACGAGGAATCGGCCGCCGAAAGACCCGAGCGTTTCGTCCACGAGCGGCGGATACGGCCGGTAAGCCTCAGCGTCGTGCACGTCGATGTCGGCGATGACGTAGGCGGGCATCTCCGTCCTCCATCCATCCGGGGCCTCGCGGGCGGGGGCGGCGGCCGCCCGCCCGGCGCGGAGCGTTAGCGTGCTATGTAACCAGATACGCCCGCCCGCTGGAGGAGCGATGACAGAGCCAGACACCGGCCAGCCGGCCGAGCGCTTCCGCCGTGATCCTCGCGAGCATGGCGGAATCCCGCAGCACATCGACGACGACAAGCTCGAGCGGCTGACCGAGGAAGAACGGGTAGCCGCCGGCATAGCGCCCTTCGACCCCGACGAGGTGCCGCCAGCGACCGACACGCCATCCCGCTTCGACGTCACGCAGACCGACGAGTACCAGGAAGCGCGAGCGGAGATCCGGCGCGAGTTCGACGAGGACGAACTCGAGATCGAGAACGAGCGGCCGGGATTCCCGCCGACGCGCTACGACCGGTGAGCGCCTCCCTGGGGCTGCGCAGCGGCTAGCGCGAACGCCAGCAGCGAGTTAGCGGTGTAGTCGTCGGCCGGCTCGACCGACGGCCAGCTGACCACGTTGTCCTCGTAACCGGCGGCCTTGGTGTCGAATGGCTTGAAGTGGCCAGCGCTGCAGGCACGCATCCCGCTGACCGTACCGAGGCCGATGAAGTTCGACGGACTGCTCGGGCCGTCGGTAGTCGCGCCCAGCTGGATGTTGCCCTTCCCGGTCAGCGAGCCTGCCAGGTTCGCGATCTCGCTCTGCATGCAGTGCGGGTACGTGGTTCCGGCACCGACGGTGAACGAGCTGCCCCAGCCGTTGGCGCCGAGCGCGAAGTTCAGCTGCTGCTGAGCGAACGCGGCGTATGCATCGGACCCGCCGTAGTGCTGGTACAGCGCGTTGGTGATGAACAGGCCGAAGGCGTGCGGCGTGGCGTCGGCCGGCCCGAGGTCCGTGCCGAGCTCGAAGGGGTCGCCCTTGGCCCACTCCTCGCCAAGCCGGAGCTGGGCGGCCATGTCCTTGAGCAGTGAGCTTGGCGCTATGACCGGCCTGGCGTGCGGGCCGAGCGTGCCGTGGGCGCCGATCATGGCCTGCATCAGCTCAGCCTCGCCGAGCGCGCCGTTGTCGTACAGGTTCAGCGTGTCGCCGCCGACCGGATGTCCCTGCGCGATGTACGCCCTGGCCCAGTGCGCGGCCGTGTTCAGGTCCGCGCGTAGCTGCGCCGGCGGCAGCCGCAGCGCCTCGTCGGCCAGGGCCATCTCGGCGGCACCCCAGAGCATGTCGCTCTTCCACTCGGTGCCGGGGTAGTAGTCGTAGGGAAAGGTCGTGATGATCCGGCCGACCTTGGTGGTCTTGGCCATCGCGTAGATGCCGCGGGCCAGCGCCAGCAGGTGCTCGGCTTCCGGCCTGTTGGTCCGCGCGTCGAGCTGCGCGGCCAGCGCGAAGTCGGCGGCGAACCGGCCGGCGAACTCGGGGCTGATCTTCTTGCCCGGCGGCGCTGCCTCGAACACCGGGCGGTACTTCACGTAGTACGCGGTCGGGCCGGGGTTGCCGCCCTTCTTGACGTCCATCCGGTCTTCGGCCTGCGGCAGGAACCAGAAGTTGTAGTCACCCTGGATCGTGTTGCTCGCGTTCCCGTTGCCGATGCCGACCTGGATGTAGAGCACCTTCTTCTTCGGGTGCCACAGCTCCTCCAGCCACTTCAGGCCGTAGGTCGCCTCGGGCAGCAGCGTGCTGTACTGGCCGGGAAAGTCCCTGGCGGCCATCAGCATCAGGCCGTCAGCGTAGCTGGCGGTGTACGCGAACTTCTCGTAACCGCCGCCCGCGTCGAACCAGCCGCCGGCCACGTTCACCGGGCCGCCGATCTTGTGCAGCTTGCCGAGCAGGTTGTCGTTGCTGTCGTAGCGGGGGTCGGCGTAGACGTCAGCGTGCTCGTCGGTCAGGTTGGCCGGCTCCCGGTCCAGGACCGAGTGCACGACGTCCGGGCCGTCGCGCTCGGACGTGAAGTACCGGACCGCGTTCGTGACGAGCTGGTGGTACATCGACCCCGGAGCGCCGATGCGGAACAGCGGGGATCCCGCCTTGCTGCCATCGGCGATCACCGTGATCTGGTAAGTCCCGGGGACCTTGATCTGGGTGAAATGCAACGCGTATACGGCGCGGTACCGCGAGTTCCAGCTGCCCACGTAATCCCGTGATTCGCTGGAGAACGACACGCTGCAGGTGGTGCAGGTCAGCTCGAATGCCACCGCGGAAACCTTGGCCGGGAGCATGGCGAAGGCGACCTTGCTGGCGTCGGTCGCGTAGCCGACCTGGTTGACCCGGGCCTCGATGGGCACGGCTGCGGACGCCCGCGTTGAGGGCGCCGCACTGGCCGCCGCCCCGCTCGCTGCGACCGCAGCGATGATCGCCACGGCGCCGGTAACGCTCAATGCCCGGTAGCTGAATCGCACGTTCCGGCCCTCCGCGGTCGCTGACCTGAGACCGCATGAGCATAAGGTCTGCGGGCCGGTCTGCACAGCCCCTATCCCCGGCCCGCTGACCCGATTTGCCGTCGGTCAGCGGGCCGGAGTAGCGGTCAGCCCGCCAGCCTGACCAGGTAGGCGTTGCCGCTCACGTCGGTGAGCACGGCCGGCGCTCCGCCCGTCAGCAGCGTGTAAGCGTCCGGCACCGACACCGAGCCGGTCACCTTGCCGGTCGACGAGCTGACCACGCCGACCGAGGCCTTCGAGCAGCTAGCAGTGCTGCACTGCAGGATCAGCAGGCCCGCGCTGGAGTCAGCGATATCCCTCGAATTGTTCGAGACGCGCGCGGACGTGGCCGAGCCCAGCGTCGCGCTGAAGCTGTTGATGTAGAAATTGCCGTTGGTGTGCGGGGCCAGCACGTCGACCCTGCCGCCGGCGAGCGCGAGCGGCCAGTCGACGTAGCTGCTGCTCACCTGGGTGTTCTTGCCACCCGGCGTGCTCAGCACCAGGTAGTTCTTCTGGCTCGAGTTCGTGATCTCGTAGTAGAGGCCGGACGAGTTCGCTGACATGTCGGCTGGATACGCAAAGTTGCTGACGACGCTGACCTTGTTCGTCTTGGTGTTGATCTTGCTCAGGGTCGCGAACTCGAAGCCGCTCTGATCGGTGGACCAGTCGGTCCAGGACCAGACGGTGGTGCCGACGACCAAAAGTCCCGCCGAGGTGAACGGCCTCTTGACCGGGTTGCTGGGCAGCGTCCAGTGCGCTATCTCGTCGTCGGCCTGGTACTCGGCGACGGTCGCGCCGGTCTGTATGTACGTGATACCGGTGGCTGGGGCCGCCAGTGCCAGGATCGGGCTACTGAACGTGAAGAGCGGGCCCTCCTTGGTATTGCCCTCGACGGCGTAGAGATTCTTGCCCTCGGCGAACAGGACGTCGGTACCCGCCTCGGTGATGGCAGTGATCGAACTGGCCTTGCCCAGCTCGACGGCCTTGCCGCTGGTCTTCAAGGCAGGCCCGGGCGCGTGCGTGGCTGCCAGCGCGGTCGGCGCGATCGCTAGCGTCGCCGCGACCGCGACTGCCGCCGACCCAATGCCCCAGCGCATCCCAAAAGGAATAGACAAACCGGTGCTCCCCTCCGGATCACGAATGGCCGCCACGCCCCGCTCGGCCTGGGCGGTCCCCCTTCTCGGGAGGATCCTATGCAGGCGGCCGAATGCCGCGCTAGAGCTATCAATAGCAAGCGGGTCAGTCCGGATCGGCCCGCTCGCCATATCGGATCCTGCCGATCTCGGCGGCTACCTCGTCGAGTTCCGCCTGCGACAGGGTCCTCGGCTCGCCGTAGCCGCGCGCCAGCCGGTACACGCGGGCAAGCCATTCAAGCAGCAGCGCGCGCTCGTAGGCCTGCGCCAGGGTGGCGCCGTAACAGACCGCGCCGTGGTTGCCCAGGATCACCGCGGTGCGATCCTGCAGCGCGGCCACCGCCGCCGCCGCAAGTCCGGCCGAGCCAAATCGCCGGTAGGGCGCGACCCGGACTGGCCCGCCGAGAGCGGTGATCGCATAGTGCACGGCAGGCAGTTCGGTACACGCCGCCGACACCGCGACTACCTCCGCCGAATGGGTGTGCACGACCGCCGCGGCCTTTGGGGCCGCGGCATAAACGGCTAGGTGCATCGGGGTCTCGGTGGATGGCCGCAGCGGCGCGTCGAGCAGGGTGCCATCCGGCCCGAGCACGCACACGTCGCCAGGCCGCATCTCGCGGTAATCCACGCCCGAGGGCGTGATGAGCACGTTTCCGCCGACCCGGATGCTCAGGTTGCCCGCGCTGCCCAGCACCAGGCCGTCGGCATGCAGCCGGGCCCCGTAGCTCACTAGCTCATCGCGGGCAGCCGCCAGCTGGCCCTGATCCTCGTGGTCCACAGCTTCCGCAGCTTAGCTACCGTAGTGACCGTGGCAACGCGGGCTGAGCGATCGATGTCCTTCGGCGCTGTCGCCGGTGATTACGACCGGCTCCGGCCGTCGGCCTGGCCTGACGCAGTGGACTGGCTGCTCCCCGACCGCCCGTCGCTGGTCGTCGACCTCGGCGCGGGCACCGGCCTCATGAGCCGGGCGCTGGTCGGCAAGGCCGAGCGCGTCGTCGCGGTCGAGCCAGACGACCGGATGCGCGCGGTGCTGGCGGCACGCTCGCCCGGCGTCGAGGCACTCGCGGGCCGTGGCGAGTCGATCCCGCTGCCCGACGCTTGCGCCGACGCGGTGATCGTCTCGTCCGCATGGCACTGGATGGATCCCGACGTGGCAATCCCGGAGATCGCCCGGGTGCTGCGGGACGGCGGCCGGTTCGGTGTGACCTGGAACGGCAGGGACCGCGAGGCCGGCTGGATCAGGTCCGACGTGTGGTTCCCCGAGGCTGCCAGGGACGAGCGCGATGACGCCGACGACCGCACCCGCGGGCATCACGAGGTGACGCTCCCGGACGAGAGGTTCTTCCGCAATACCGAGACGGCAGTGTTTCGTTACAGCCGCGTCATGCCGGTGGCCGACCTGATCGACTGGCTGACCACGCACAGCCGCCTCATCACGGCTGATCCGGCAGTGATCGAGGCCGGGCGCGCCCGGGCCGCCGCCGCGATCGCCGAGCAGTTTCCCGGTGCCACCGAGGTCACCGTGCCCATGCGAGCACGGTGCTGGCGTGCAGATCGCGTTCCCCGCTAAAAGCGGCTCGGTCTTAACCCTGCAGTGGCAGCATCTGCGCGACGAATGCGTCGATGAACTGCTCGATGCCCGGCCCGTCAGCCAGTGACCCGGCCGGGCGGATCACGAACTTGCTCAGCCCCGCGTCAACGTACTGCTCGATCATCCGCCGCGCGTCCGGCCACCCGGCAGCCGACAGCGTCGCCGGATCCACGCCTGGCCTGCGCCTGCTCGCAGCCTGCGCTATCTCGGGGCTGATCTCGCCGTTACCGACGGCGAGGCTGATGCCAAAGTGATCGGCCTCTACCTCCCGGTCGGCCGCGTCCGCGGCGGCTTGGATCTGCTCGCGGGCGAGCCCGGCCTCCTGCGGGCTGAGGAAGCTGCCGAGCCAGCCGTCGGCAAGTTCGCCGACCCGCCGCAGCGCGGCGGGCGCGCTGCCGCCGAGCCAGATGTCCAGTGGCTTAGCGGGCAGCGGGCCGATGCTGGCGTCCTGGACGCTGAAGAACTCGCCGTTGAACGACACGCTCGTCTGCGTCACCAACAGCCGCAGTAGCCGGATTGACTCGTCGAACACCGCGGCGCGGGCGCCGGGCACCGGGAAGGCCGCCACCTCGGCCGGGCGGGCGGGCCGCAGCCCGAAGACCGGGAGCACCCGGCCCGGGGCCATCCCCGCGAGCGATACCAGTTGCTTCGCCACCTGCACCGGGTGCCGTCCCGGCAGCACGGCGACGCCGGTACCGACCTTCAGCCGGCTGGTCCTGGCCAGCGCGTACGCCATCCCGGTGAACGGCTCGACCAGGTCTCCATAGACGACCTCGCTGAGCCACAGCGAGTCGATCCCGGCATCCTGCAGTGGCCGCAGGTTCGTGGCAAGCCCCTGCGGCGTGGCCGCAGCGCCCAGGCTGATTCCGATCCGGACCTTCATGCCTCCATCAGACCATGCCTACCGGCGCCCCCAGCCGGTGCCGCGAGCACTCGGATGCTTGCCGTTGCCGCCGTGCAGTCGTGCCGCGATACAGTTCGCGGGTGGCGAGTGGCTCATGAGGGTTCTGATCTCCGCGGACATGGAGGGTGCGACCGGGGTGACCTGGCCGGGAGACGTCCTGCCCGGCACTGAGCAGTGGCAGCGCTGCCGACGGATGCTCACCTCCGACGTGAACGCGGCCGTCGCCGGGTTCTTCGCCGCCGGCGCCGACGAGGTGCTCATCACCGAGGCCCACGCGACGATGCGGAACGTGCTGCTCGAGGAACTCGACAGGCGCGCGGTGATGCTCACGGGCCGGCACAAGGACCTGAGCATGATCGAAGGCATCCAGCACCCTTCCGTGGCGGCCGTCGCCTTCCTCGGCTACCACGCGGCGGCCGGCGCCGAAGGCGTGCTCGCGCACACCTACCTCGCCAACTCGATCACCAGCGTCCGCGTCAACGGCGAGGTCGGCAGCGAGGGCCGCCTCAACGCCTACCTGGCCGCCGAGTTCGGCGTGCCGGTCGTGCTCGTCACCGGCGACGACCGGGCGTGCGCGGACGCGGTCGGCTACGCACCGCAGGCGGTCACGGTGGTCGTCAAGGAGTGCGTGAGCCGGTACGCCGCTATTTGCAGGCCGCCGGCCGAGACGGCAGCATCGATCGCCGCCGCGGCGGAGCAGGCAGGCGCGCTGGCTGGCCGCCGCTCTCCGGATGCCGTCAAGCAGGGAACGACGCCAGACGGCTACGCGGTCGAGATCGAGGTGGATGCCGCACAGCTAGCTCAGGCCGCGGCCATCGTGCCGACTGTGACTCGGACCGGCGAGCGCACGGTGGCCTATCACAGCCAGAGCGCCTGGGACATGATCCGGTGCTTCAAGACCGTCACCACGATGATCTCCGCCGCGATCGAGGACCGCTTTGGCTGACCCAACTGCGCCTGAGACCCTTGCCGAGCGAGAGGCTGTCGCCTTCGCCGCCGACCTGATCAGGATCGACACGACCAACCGCGGTGGCGGCGACTGCCGAGAGCGCCCGGCAGCCGAGTACGTCGCGGAGTGGCTTGCCGACGCCGGCCTCGAGCCGGTGCTGCTTGAATCGGCGCCGGGACGCGCGAACGTGGTCGCCCGGATCGCCGGCACCGACCCGACGGCAGACGCACTGCTCGCGCACGGGCACCTGGACGTCGTTCCGGCCGAGGCCAGCGATTGGCGCACGGACCCGTTCAGCGGTGAGGTCGCCGACGGCGTGCTGCACGGGCGCGGCGCGGTGGACATGAAGAACGCCGACGCTGTGCTGGTCGCCGTCGCGCGCCAGTTCGCCCGCGATGGCATCCGCCCCCGGCGCGACATCGTCCTGGCGTTCACGGCCGACGAGGAAGACAGCGCCGCGTACGGCGCGCAGTGGCTGGTGACAGAGCATCGCGCCCTGTTCGAGGGCTGCACCGAGGCCGTCGGGGAGTCGGGCGGCTACACCTTCCACGCCGGGAACGGCGTGCGCCTGTACGCCGTCGGTGCCGCGGAGCGGGGCACCGCCTGGCTGAAGCTCACCGCCCGTGGCAGGGCGGGCCACGGTTCGAAGGCGAATCCGGACAACGCCGTCGCCAAGCTCGCGCGCGCGACTGCGAGGATCGCGGACTACGAGTGGCCGGTGCGCCTGGTCCCGGCTGTCCGGGCGGCGATCTGCGCGATCGCGGACGCGGTCGGCGACGGCGCCGGGGAAGCAACTGTCGCCGCTGACACGCTCGACGACGAGACCTGGGTCCGGCGGATGCTGCCCCGGCTCGGACCGGCTGCGTCGCTGGTCACCAACACGATCCGGAACAGCGCCAACCCCACGATGCTGTCCGACGGGTACAAGGTGAACGTCATCCCCGCCGAGGCGACCGCGTGCGTGGACGGCAGGGTGCTGCCAGGCCACGAGGCAGAGTTCGTCGCGACCATGGACGAGCTCACCGGTCCGGACGTCAGCTGGGACTACCTGCACCGCGAGGTCGCGCTCGAGGCACCGCTGGACGCGCCGCTGATGTCGCAGATGGCGCGGGCTCTGCTTGCCGAAGACCCCGCCGCGACCGTGCTGCCCTACTGCATGAGCGGCGGCACGGACGCCAAGCAGTTCTCCCGGCTCGGCATGGCGGGCTACGGCTTCACCCCGTTGCTGCTGCCACCTGGCTTCGACTACGGCCAGATGTTCCACGGCGTGGACGAGCAAGTCCCGGTGGCCGCGCTGCACTTCGCCGTCCGGGTGATGGCCAGGTTCCTGGCCGCCGCCTGACGGCGACCTACGCCTCCGCCAGGGCAGGTCCCTCGGCATCGCCGTTCGGCCACGTGCGCACCCAGCGGTCCGCGATCTCGCCGAACCTGTCGAACCTGGCCCGGCCCGCCTCGCCAAGCTCGTCGGCCACGGCGGTGACCAGCGTCTCCACCACGGCGAGCGCGGCGGTCAGGCTCTCGAACGGTGCCGGTCCGGTCACCTGGGCGGTGAGCACCGCGTCCGCCGCGTCCGCCACCGGCGACAGCCACGGGTCGGTGACCAGGACTATCCGGGCACCCGCCGAGTGAGCGGCCTGCGCTATCGCGAGGGTGTCCCGGTCGTAGCGCCGGAAGTCGAAGGCGACAAGGGTGTCCCGCTTGCGGATGTCGGCGATCGCGCCAGCGCGGTCGCTGTCCGACGGCCCGACCAGGCGGACATCGGCGCGCAGCTCCCGGAGTACCGACGCGAGGTATCCGGCGAGCAACTGGCTGAACCAGCCGCCGGTGACCAGGACCGGCCGGCCCGTGTCTGCCACGAGTGATACGGCGCGGCCGAACTCATCGGGCTGAAGTCCTGTCACGCTCGCGGTCACCGCTTCTGCCAGCACCTGCGCGCAGGTGCCGAGCAGGTCGGGCGACCGCTGTTCCTGCTGATGTCGGCGGTAGATCTCGTCAGGCGGCATCATCCGGGCGGAGATCTCCTCGTGCAGCGCGCGCTGGAACGCCGCGTAGCTGGTGAAGCCAAGCTCGGCGATGAACCGGCTCACGGTCGGGCCGCTGACGCCCGCGTACTGGGCAAGGCGCGCGGACGACTCGAGCCCGATCGTCGGCGGCCCGGCCAGCAGCGTGCGCGCAACCCGGCGCTCGGACGGTGACAGTTCGCCCAGCCGCTGGCGGATCTGCTCAGCGATGCTCAGCGGCACGGCGGGGGCTGCAACCGCCCCGGTTTCAGCCGGCTTGCCCATCGGCCACCTCGTAACCCGATTGAAATGATCCGCTCAGAATAGTTTCTTGACCGAAGATTCTGAATCATGTTGTACTCAGGCACGCCCTTCCGGCGCGAAGGAGTCATGCCCATGAAGATCTCACGATTCGCCCGTTCCGGGCACCCCTCTGGCCAACGGAGGCGCCGGGTGCCCGGACTTGCCGCGGTCTTCGCGCTCGGCATCGCGACGGCCGGGATCGCGGCCCTCGCGGCAGCCCCAGCGGCGACCGCCTCCTCCGCTGGCTCGTCCGGCTCCACGTTGCGGGTAGAGGCCGACACGTCCTACTCGACGTTCAACCCGTTCCTCGCCTACTTCAACGGCGACCTGAACATCATCGGCAACATCTATCCGACGCTGACGACGATCAACCAGCAGGGTCAGCCCGCGCCCTACCTCGCGACCAAGTGGTCAGTCTCGGCTAACAAGCTCACCTGGACGTTCACCATTCGGTCCGGCCTCAAGTGGAGCGACGGCAAGCCCATCACCGCCGCGGACGCCGCCTGGACCTTCAACCTGATCATGCACAACTCCGTCGCGGCGACCGCGAACGGCGCGCTGGTCGCCAACTTCGCCACTGTCACCGCGCCGAACGCGACCACCCTGGTGATCACGACCAAACAGCCAGAAGCGAACATGCTGTACGTCAGCAACCCGATCACCGGCATCCCGATCGTGCCCGAGCACATCTGGGCCAAGCAGGTGGCGCACCTGTCCACCTTCAAGAACCAGACCATGCCAGTCGTCGGATACGGGCCGTGGACGCTCACCGGCTACGTGCCGAACCAGTACGCCACGCTGACCGCGAACTCCAGCTTCTTCATGGGCGCGCCGAAGTTTCACACGCTGATCGTGCAGTACTTCAGCGACAGCGACGCCGCGGTGGCGGCGCTCAAGAGCGGTCAGCTCGACGAGATCGATGACCTCACCGCGACCCAGTTCGAAGCGCTCAAGGGCGACAAGGACATCGACCTGTACCCGTCGGTGTCCAACACCTGGACGGCGATCGAGCTCAACCCGGGCGCCCGCACCCAGTCGGGCAAGAAGTTCGGCAACGGCAGCTCAGCGCTGCTGGACCCGGTCGTCCGGCAGGCGATCGAGATGGCCATCAACAAGCAGGAACTGGTGACCAAGGTCTGGGACGGGTTGGCCGTCGCCGGCTCGGGCTACATGCCGCCGGCCTACCCGCAGTGGGTCTGGACCCCGCCGGCCTCGGAGTCGCTCGGCTACGACCCGGCAAAGGCGAATCAGCTGCTCACCAAGGCCGGGTTCAAGATGGGGCCCGGCGGGGTCCGGATCGACCCGAAGACCCACAAGCCGCTGGTGCTGCGCCTCGGTATCCACTCCGACGAGGCCAGCGACGCCGAGATGGCGCCGTACCTGCAGGAATGGCTGAAGGCCATCGGAATCCAGGTAGACGTGCAGTCGATGAGCTTCAACCAGCTCAACACCGACCTGCCCGAAGGCGACTGGGACATGCTGTCTGACAGCTGGTCGACCGGACCCGACCCGACCTACCTGCTGTCCATCCAGACCTGCGGAGATCTGCCGACGAGCCTGAGCCAGCCGGGGAACACCGACTCGTTCTTCTGCAACGCAGACTTCGACAAGCTGTTCGCACAGCAGTCGAGCGAGTTCAACGTCGCACAGCGGGCCAACACGATCGGCCAGATGCAGCAGATCCTGTACAGCAACGCGGTCGACGTCATCCTGTACTACCCCGACAACCTGAGCGCCGTGCGCCCGGGCGCTGCCAAGGACTTCTTCTACGGCAAGACCAACGCGCAGGGGTTCTACCCGCAGCAGAACCTGTTCATCAACTGGAGTAGCGCCACCCCCGTTGCGTCGGACGCTCCTGCCTCGTCGAGTTCCACGCTATGGATCGTGATCGTGATAATCGCGGTCGTCGTCCTCGGCGGCGGCGGGCTGATCTACTGGCGCCGCACCACGGCAGGCCAGCGGGAATAGCGCCTTGGCCAGTCCGGTAACCGCGCAAGTCGCGGCCGAGACCGTCCGCGACTTGCGGGCGGCCTCGGCCGGCCGGGACTTCGCTGTCTATCTGAGCCGCAAGCTGGCGACCGCGATCGTGAGCTTCGCGGCGCTGCTCGTGGTCGGCTTCATCCTCTTCAGCCTTATCCCGTCGAACCCGGTGGCCGCACTGACCAGGGGACGGCCGACGACAGCGAAGCAACTGGCGTTCCTGACCAAGCAACTCGGCCTCAACCTGCCGGTCTGGGAGCGGTTCGCGCACTTCGTCGGTAACACGGTTACCGGCAATCTCGGCTATTCGTGGCAGTTCCAGGAGCCGGTCGCCACGCTCATCGCGCAGCGGGTGTGGCCGACGCTGCTGCTGGTCGGCAGCGCCACGATCGTGTCCGTCGTGATCGGCATGTGGCTCGGCATCCGCAGTGGCTGGCGGCCGGGCACCCTGCTCGACCGGGTCGCGACGGGCACGTCGATCACGTTCTGGTCGATGCCCACGTTCTGGCTCGGGATCATGCTGCTCGTGCTGTTCGCCTCTGGCTTCGGGCCGATCCCCGCGATCTTCCCGGCCGGCGGCATGTCCACGCCGGGGGCACCCGGCGGGCTGACCCCAGATCACATCCTCGACGTCTTGCGGCACCTGGTGCTGCCGTGCCTGACCCTGGTACTGGTGACCTTCGGGCAGTACCAGATGGTCATGCGTTCCTCGGTGGTGGACGAGCTCGGCAGCCCCTACCTGCTCACCGCGAGGGCCAAGGGCCTGCGAGACGCCGAGGTCGAGCGGCGGCACGCGGTTCCCAACGCGCTGCTGCCGTCGGTGACGGTGATCTTCCTGCAGATCGGGCTGGTGATCAGCGGCGTGGTCACGGTGGAGACCGTCTACTCCTGGCCCGGCCTTGGCTACCTTGCCTACCAGGCGCTGCAGATTCCCGACCTGCCGCTGCTCGAGGGCACGTTCCTCGTGTTCAGCGCTTCGGTGATCTTCTTCAACCTGGTCGCCGACGTGCTGTACCGCTTCCTCGACCCACGGGTGCGACGCCAATGACCACATTGAGCCAGGCGGCCACGGCGACGGCGCCACCCCGGCTCCAGGCGCTGCGCCGGTTCGCGCGTGCGTTCCTGGGCCGGCCGACCGCCGTCGCTGGTCTCGCGATCCTCGTCGCCGTCGCCGCGCTTGCCCTGGCGGCCCCGCTGTTCATCCACGCCAACGACCTGGACGTGATCGGCGCCACGGGACGGCCGATGGCGCCGCCGAGCGCGCACTACCCGCTCGGTACCGACTACGCGGGCCGGTCGATCCTGACGCTGCTGATCTGGGGCACCCGGCCGTCGCTCGCCATCGGCGTCATCGCCACCGCGCTGACGGTCGTGCTCGGCACGCTGATCGGGCTTGCCGCCGGGCACTTTGGCGGAGCGCCGAGCCGGGTGCTCATGGCGTTCACCGACTGGTTCATCGCCCTGCCCACTCTGGTCCTCGCGATCTGCCTGGCCGCCGTGCTCGGCCAGAGCGACGTGTCGATCACGATCGCGATCGCGGTGACCTCCTGGCCGGGCACGGCGCGGCTGATCCGCGCGCAGACGCTCGCGGTCGAGGCGCGCCCGTTCATCGAGCGCGCCAAGGCGCTTGGCGCTGGCCACGTGCAGCTGGTGTTCCGGCAGGTGCTGCCGAACGTGGCGCCGCTCGTGCTGGTGTCCAGCACGCTGACCGTGGCGGGCGCCATCCTGACCGAGACAACGCTCGCGTTCCTTGGACTCGGCAACCCGACCGAGGTGTCCTGGGGCGCGATGATCAACCAGGCGCTGAACTCCGGCGCCGTCACCGCCAACGCCTGGTGGTACGTCGTGCCGCCGGGTATCGCGATCCTCATCGTGGTGCTCGGCTTCGTGATGGTGGGTCGCGCCACCGAGGACATTCTTAACCCGCGCATGCGAGCCAGGTCGTGACCGCAGCACCGGACAGCCCGCAGCCGCCCCTGCTCGACGTGCGGGACCTCGCGGTCACCTACCGAGCAGGCGGCGAGGACGTGCGTGCGGTGCGCGGCGTGAGCTTCACGCTCAGCGCCGGGGAAACCCTGGGCATGGCGGGCGAGTCCGGCTGCGGCAAAACCACGGTGGCACTTAGCCTGCTGCGCCTGCTGCCCGCCTCGGCACGGCTGTCCGGGGAGATCCTCTTCAAGGGCGAGGACATCATCGGCCTCGGCTGGCAGAGGCTGCGCGCCGTGCGCTGGGCAGAGGCGTCGGTGGTGTTCCAGGGCGCGATGAGCGCGCTGAACCCGGTCCGGACGATCGGCGAGCAGATCTGCGAGCCGATCGTGCTGCACGAGAAGGTCGGCCGCCGGGTAGCCGAAGCGCGCGCCGCCGAGTTGCTGGACAGTGTCGGCGTGCCGTCCGCCCGCCGGGCGAGCTACCCGCACGAACTGTCCGGCGGTCAGCGCCAGCGCGTGATGATCGCGATGGCCCTTGCCTGCCAGCCCGACCTCGTCATCGCCGACGAGCCGACGACCGCGCTCGACGTGATCGTCCAGGCACAGATCCTGGACTTGCTGACCGGACTTGTGCGCGAGCGGCAGATCAGCATGATCGTGATCAGCCACGACCTGTCCGTGCTCGGCCAGACCTGCGACCGGCTGGCCGTCATGTACGCCGGACGGCTGGCGGAGATCGGCCCATCGCGGCAGGTGCTCGCTGAGCCGCGGCACCCGTACACCGGCATCCTCGCCAGAGCGTTCCCGCGGATGGGTGACCAGGCATCCCGGATGGCGCCGGCCGGCCTCGCGGGCGAGCCGCCCGACCTGCGCGAAGAAG
>JASHTT010000294.1 GCA_030040415.1 Streptosporangiaceae bacterium
GCAGCTCATCGACATCGACCGCTGGTGCCGTTGCGAAGATGGCGAGTACTTCTTCCTTGGGAACCGCCCGGCGTCGGCGGATAGGCACCATCCTCGCCAGCGGCTCACCATTGAGGGTAAGCGTGTACGCCCGCCCCTGCCGGAGGCCGCGCGTCACCGACCCCGAGTCCGCCACGAACTGGCGCACACTGATATCCGTCGGTTGCTCAACTGCCATGACACGATCATACCCGCCGTACCACGGCGTACCACGGCAGAACTGTTACGGGCGCGGAGCGGAGATAGTTCGCCACTGGCCCGGTCGCGTTTCCCGCTCGCCGGTTAGGGACCAGATGACCATTCCATGACAAACGACGATGATCACTTCATGCCCCGGCAGCCCGGCGATGGCAGTCCGGAGCGCGGCCGAGCATCGCGCCTGCAGCTGAGACAGCGGCTCCCAGGAACGCGTCGTCCCGGCAGGCCACTCCCCGCCGTGGGCATCGAAATCGTCCACTGCGGCGCGCACGTCATCGGCGGACCGCCAGCTGAATGTCTCATCGGGCAGCCATTCGCGTAGGTCGAACTGCACGCTCAGCGGCAGACGCAGGCGTACTGCGACGATCGCCGCTGTCTGCAGGGCGCGTGTCATCGGCGAGGCCACAACCGCCGTAATGCCAGCGCCCACCAGACCTTCAGCCGCGTCACGCGCCTGCTGCACCCCGAGATCGGAGAGCGGCGCCAAGTCCGCGGCAGCACCAGGCCAGCCTCGCTCTCTGATCGGCTTGAAGTCCGCCTCGCCGTGCCGCATCAAGTAGACCAACGCCATGCTTACCTCTTCAAGCCAGGCGACGCAGGAGCTCAGCAAGCTCTCGCGGGTAAAACGAATCGCCTGCGACATCCAGTTCGTCGCGGCTCCACCAGCGGTAGCAGGTGGTGAAGCGGCGCTCATCGGGTTCGAGGTGAGCGAAGGTCACTTCCACTTCGCCGACGCGCAACAGGAAGTAGTCCTCTTCCTGCTTATAGCGAGTGCCGTCGAAGCTGAACTCCGTGCTGCGATGCCATACCGGGCCCGTCATCTCATCTACCGCGGCCGCAATGCCGGTCTCTTCCCGCAACTCCCGAACGGCCGCCTGCACTGCTTCCTCGCCGTCATCGAGGCCGCCGCCTATGGTGACCCAGTACCGGTCCTGCGGCTCGGCAGGGTCGAAGTTCTCCAGGAGCAGAACACGGCCAGCAGAGTCGATCACTAGGACCCGGGCCGCCCGCCGCTGTATAGGCTCGGTGGACTGCATAACCAGCCATGTTTCCACCAAGGCGCTTCGTGCCGTCAGTTGTTAGCTTTCCGGTATGGGTGTCGCAACTGGGTCGCGGGCGCGCTATGACGAATGGGCCGACTGGTACGAGCACTACATAACTGGTGATGCGCGGGATTTCACTGAGCGGACCGCCGAGATTCTGGCCCGGGTCCTCGGCCCTGGCGCCGGGCCGTTGCTCGACCTGGCCTGCGGCACGGGCATCTACGGCCAGACCATCAGCGCCCTTGGCTGGACGCCGTTCGGCGTCGATCTGTCCATCGGCCAGCTCCGCCATGCATGCTCGAGGATGCCGGTAGCGGTGGCTGAGGCGTCCGCTCTGCCCGTGCGCCCGCGGACGCTGGCAGCAGTTACCGCCGTCTTGTGCCATACCGACATCGATGACTACGCGCACACGTGTCAGGCGGCCAGCGCTGCCTTGCGAACCGGCGGGGTTTTCGCGCACGTCGGTGTCCACCCGTGTTTCGTCGGAGCCTTCGCAGACCGCACCAGCCCATCGGAAATCTCCATCACACCGGGCTACTGGGAGCGGGAGCGGCGCTTTGAAGGCCCCTGGCGCGGGGTCCGGGCCAAGGTCGGAGCGCGCCACGTCCCGCTTGGCGAGTTGCTGGACACCTTTGTCCGGGCTGGCCTCAGCATCGACCGTGTCATCGAAGCCGGTGAACCAACACCCGACATCCTGGCGGTCCGCTGCATCCGGACCGGGTGAAACCCATCGGATCAGCTGACTCGGGCGGTCAGCCGTTCCCGGTCAACCTTTGCCGCAAGCCGGCCGTACTTGGTGGGTGAAAGTCGGGAGAGGAGACGCGTGGACGGCGAACAACCCATCGCGGTGCTCGAGGAACTGCTAGCGGCTAAGGGCAACCACCTACTGCGAACCGCGATCCTGCTGGCCGGCAGCCGGTCCGACGGAGAGGATCTGCTGCAGAGCGCGCTCGAGCGGGTGATCCAGCGCTGGCCGACGATGCGCGGCGATCCCGAAGGTTACCTGCGACGAGCGCTTTACCACCTCGCCGTCGACGGCTGGCGGCGGAAGAAGGCCTGGCGGCAGCGCCTTGGCCTGCTGGGCGTGCCCGACCTGGTCCCGGACGGCGCCGACGCCGTGGACCAGCGCGACCGGGTCGTCCGGATGCTGCACTTGCTGCCGCCGCAGCAACGTACTGCGATCGTGCTCCGGTACTGGGAGGACCTCTCCGAGGCCGAGGCCGCCAGGGCGATGGGCTGTTCCGTCGGCACGGTCAAATCTGCCGCATCACGCGGCCTGCGCCGGCTTCGTGAGCTCAGCGAACTGCCGGGCGAGTCCCCGGATCACGCGGACGGCATCAACGGGCGAGGGCTAACAGCACAAGCTGCAGGGAGAACAGCATGAGCACCGATTTTCTTGACCGTCTCCGAGTGGAGATGAGCCAGGTAGAGGCTTCCCCCCGGCCAGGCCTCGTACGGGACGCGTACCGCCGGTACCGCCAGGAGCAGAAGACACGCTGCCGCGGCGCTATCGCCGCGACGGGTGGCGCCGTGGCGGCCGTTGCGGTCGCGGCGGCTGCCACAGTGCTCGCCTTGCCCTCGTCTCACACACATCCTGGTACGCGCGAGCCGGCGTCCGCGAAGCCGAAGCCGGGCAAGGCCCTATCTTTGGTGAGCTACACGTTCACCGCCGCTGCGGAAGTCACAGCCGCGCATGTGCTGGAGCAAGCGGCCCGGAACACGCCGGACGGTAACGCGCCGCTGGTGCGCGGCTGGCCGAAAGCCCCCTACTGGTACAGCCTGCAGCAGTCCACGGACAGTGCTTGCCCTGGCGCAGTCGTTACGAGCAAGAGCTGGATCAACTCTTCCGGAAACGGGGTCACCGACAACGAACCCGCGAACGGCCTGACGTGCAACGACCAGGCCTA
This sequence comes from Streptosporangiaceae bacterium, assembly GCA_030040415.1. Taxonomy (GTDB): domain Bacteria; phylum Actinomycetota; class Actinomycetes; order Streptosporangiales; family Streptosporangiaceae; genus JAJYUU01. Next base: position 3,188 of record JASHTT010000294.1, read on the forward strand.
TGGCGCGTTCCCTGACTACAATCCGGGTCCGGCCGGCGCCCAGGTTGGCGGCAAGTTCTACCCGTGGGCACAGTTTGCCGCGTTGCCGACCGACCCTGCCAAACTGTGGCCGATCCTCCAGGCCGACGCGAACGTGGGCGTCGCGCCCGCCAAGGGTGGCCAGGCGTTCGTCTTCGACACCATCATCGCCCTGCTTTCCGGCGACCCGCTGTCGCCCGCGATGCGCAAGGCGCTGTTCGAGGTGGCGGAGAAGGTCCCGGGCGTCACCGTCGTCGGTAGCTACACCGACTCGCTCGGCCGGACTGGGACAGCCCTGCGCTCCGGCTCACAGACAACCGTTGTCGACCCCAGCAACGGTCAGGTGCTGGCCGTTCTCAACGGTGCGCCGCCCATCCCGCCGGGATGCGTCCGGGCCAGCGAGACCCCCGCCCGCGCCACCGGCGACGGCGATGTCTCGTGCACCGTCAGCGGCGCCAGCGTCACGGTCTTCATCAGCGCGGGCCCGGCGTCGGCCGCGAGCGTGCCGAAGGTTAGCGGCGGCTCGCCGCTGCGGTTCGCGTCGCCACCGTCGGCCGCCGGAAAGCAATAGCCAGAAGACGCGC
>JASHTT010000295.1 GCA_030040415.1 Streptosporangiaceae bacterium
CCTTGAATGGCGGCGTGCCCAGATCAGTCGGGCGGCGGCCGCGTGGTGTGCTGGCGGATCCCGAGCAGGTCGGCAAGGGCCGGAATGTCGTCGTGCCCGGCGGGGGCAAGGTGCGGGAACTCAGGCACCACCGGGTGAGGGGAGGTGGTGACCCCGAGCGGACGGCCGACCATCAGCGACAGCGTTGTCCCGAACGCGTCGTCGTGCAGGCCCCTGCCGTTTCCGATGCCCGGCGCGAATTGGGCCGGCTGTCCGGGCCGGTACCGCAGCTGGTCGGGCAGGAAAGCAGCGACAACTGCAGCGGCGTGCTCGCCAGGGTCGGCGGTTTGACTAAGTTCTGCCACGTGCCTGGCGGTCCGCCGGACGAGATCGCTGTAGGTGGCGACGTCATCGGCGGGGGAACCGGCATTGAGTGCCTCGGTGGCTGGGCCCGGCTGCGGGAAGAAGAACGACCGCAGGAGCGGATGGGCCGCCCTGCTGACCTGTCGCTGCGGGGCATGGCCGTAGAGGCTGATGCGGGCCCATACGGCGACGTCGGAGCCGCCAAAGGCGTCGTCCGGCACCTGCAGTGCTATGGCGGTGACGTTCCGGCCAGCCAGCAGGTTGCCGGGGGTTCCGCTGAACAGCTCGGGACGGTACCGGTTGTCGGCCAGGCCGCGATTGAACGCGAAGAGCGCCGTGGCGTCGCCCCAGAACGGGTCCTGCGCTAGGCCGAACCACGCTGATCCGCCGTCGCTGAGCGCGAAAGCTCCGGCGGTTTGGCCGGCACCGAGCACGGTGCCCGCGGTGCCTGGCCGGCCCGGCGGGCCGACAATGTAACTGACCCGCATTTCCTGGTTCCCGTCCGCGTCCGGCTGATCGAAGGTCATCCGGAACGCCCGGTCTTCGCGCGTGCCGCCGTCGCTGGCGATGACGAACTCATACCGGGCATCGGGCCGGAATGTCGTCGGGTTGGACCGCCCGGCGTCCGGGTTGACAGTGACGAGAAGCGTCGACGTGCCAGGCATCTCGGGGAACACGTACAGGTCGCCGAGGTTGAGCCGACCGTCCGCGACCGCTGTCGGGCTGTCGAAATGGTGTGACATGCCTTCTCCTCATCAATGTGTCAGCAGCTAACACGGCCCGGGCAGCGCCGGAGGCCAGCCATGAGCGGCTGAGGCCTGGCGCTGCCCGGTGCTGACGATCCTGTGCTCAGGACGCCGCGATGCCCTCGCCGCCGACGGCGCCGGGAACGGTCACCGAGCCGGTCTCGGTCAGTGAGCCACCGGGGCCGATTCGGTAGGCGTCGACCTTGCCGGGGCCGCCAGCCTGCACGTACAGGTAGTGGCCGTCGGAAGACACCACGGCATCCGTGGTGCCGGCATCGGTCGGTGTTGTGCCAAGCTGCGTGATCGCGCCGTCGGGCGTGGTAGCGAGAATGGACTCGGTGCCGCTCCCGGCGTTGGACGCGTACAGCGTCCCCTCCGGCGCCGCCGTGATCCAGCACGTCGCGGCCTGCCCGGTCGCGGCGCTGCCCAGCTGCGTGAGCGCGCCGTCAGGTGCGATCGCGAAGGTTGCGACGGCGCCTGCGCCCGTCTCGACAAGCGCGAGATGCCCGTAGGCGTCAAAGGTGAAACCGAACGGGATGGCGCCCGGCAGCGACGTCACGGTCGGCTGCGCGGACGGGCCGAACGGGCCGTCGGCGAAGACATCGACGGTGTTGGCGGCGTTCTTGGTGGTAACCACCAGCTGCGAGCCGCCGGGCGTAAACCCGATCTGGCCGGGCGTCCCCGTGAAGACAGTGGAGGGACTGGTGCCCAGGTCGAGGTCGCGGGTCCAGGACGGCACTGGGACCAGGTATCCGGCGATCCGGAAAAAGCCTGCCACCGACGCGCCGCCCCACGCGTTAAGTACGAATACCTGGTTACCGTGGAACGTGATGCTGACCGGGAACTGGCCGCCGGAGCTGATCACCTGGCTGCGGATCAGCCGGTCCCCGCGAACCCGGAATACGGTGATCGTGTTACTCCCGGCGTTGACCGCATACAACAGCCCGGCCCGCCGGTCGTAGGCCAGCGAGCCCTCGGACGACAGATGGTCCACGACGGACCCGTTCGTCGCTCCGCCGTTGCCTCCGGTCGGGTAGCTGCCGACCTGCTGCAATCCGCCTGAGGCTGTCCGCGTGTAGGCGACGATCGTGTTGCCTGCTGTGTTGTCGGTCTGCACGAACACGGTAGGCACCTGGCCTCTCCAGGGCTGTGCGTTAGCCGCGCTGGCCAGCAGCACGGAGCTGGCGACTGCTGCCGCGGCCGCGATGGTCACCGCGGCTGCCTTCGAGATGGGTTTCATGACTCTCCTTTCAAGGTGTCAGTTGCGTCCGCCATCGGTTCAGTCACTTGCGGCCTTGACCTCCAGCGCCTCCATGCCGCTTAGGTCGACGCAGTTCAGTCCGCGGACACGAGAGATGACCATGAGCACGCTCGTGCACCGGCGGCAGCGGACAACCGTCCCTGGCCCGCGCAGGTAGACCAGTTCCTCGGCCACCGGGCGGACGGCGCCGCAGCGGGCGCAAGTTGCCTCGGCGCTGGTCATATCGGTGGCGAAGATCTCCAGCAGCATGCCGCCGATGGCGTTTCCGTCCAGTGCCATTTCACGCTCCTCCGAATCGTTCTGTCTTGACCCGGCGAGTGGGGTAGTGGCGGGCCACGAGCAACTCGGCCACCGCCTCGACGAAGGGCGTTGGCCCGCAGATGAAGGCCAACGGGCTCTGGCTGGCAGGCCAGGCGATGCGGGCGAGCATGGCGTCGTCGATGCGGCCAGAGAATCCGCCCCAGCCCGGCGGCTGACGGCGGGTCAGCGTGTAGCGCACCTCGGCACTCCCGCCGTACTGGTCCAGTTCCCGCCGGTAGATGACGTCCTCGAGCGAGCGCGCGGAGTACAGCAGCCGGGCGGGCACGTTGCTGCCGGTGCGCTGGTGGTGCCGCAGAATGGCCCGCAGGGGCACGACGCCCGAGCCCCCGGCGATCAACAAGAGCGGCCCGCCGTCGTGAGGCTCCCAGGTGAACCAGTTCCCGATTGGCCCCCGTGCCTCCATCTGGTCCCCGGGGCGCAATTCCTGGGTGAGGTAGGGCGACACTTCGCCGTCGTCCAGCCGCTCCACCGTGATGGCGACGGCCTCCCCGTCGGCCGAGGCGATCGAGTATGACCGTTCCGCGCTGTAGCCGTCCTCGGCGGTCAGCCGGACGTCCAGGTGCTGGCCAGCGTGATGGCCGGGCCAGTCCGGCAGATCGAGCGTGATCGTACGGACATGGTCTGTCTCGTCGGCGACTGTCGCGACCGTAGCCACCCGCCATGTCAGTCGCCCGCGTAGCGCTGTTCCCGCCATGGATCCCCGTAGTTGTTGTAGCCGTAGTTCTCCCAGAACCCGGGCTGGTCGCGATCGAGCAGTTCCAGGCCGCGGACCCACTTGGCGCTCTTCCAGAAGTAGAGGTGCGGTACGAGCAGGCGGGCGGGACCGCCGTGCTCGGGCGCCAGCGGCTGCCCGTCGTAGTCGAAGGCCAGCCAGGCCCGGCCGTCGCTCACATCCCCGATCGGCAGGTTGGTGGTGTAGCCGCCGTCGCTGAACGCCAGCACGTGCGGGGCGTCGTACCCGACCTGGTCGAGCAGCGTGCGCACCGGGACACCTCGCCACACCGTGCCCAGCTTCGACCAGCGAGTCACGCAGTGGATGTCGACTGTGACGGTCTCAGCTGGCAGGCCCTGGATTTCTGGCCAGGTCCATGACCTGAGCGCCTGGCCACCCCGGCGGATCGAGAAGGTCCACTCCGTGAGCGGGACATGCGGAGTCGGGCCTGCCGACAGCACGGGGAAATCCGTGGTCGCATGCTGTCCCGGCGGGAGCTTCCCGGCCTCAGCGCCCGCCGGCCCGCGCCGACGGTGAAAGCCACGCGATACCGGGCTCGTCATCTCTGGCCGAGCCTCTCGTGCCGTCCGGGGGCTGACCGTCGGCGGCCTGCTCGGTCACAATCCAGGCGAGCTCGACGCGCGGGGTAACCTGCCATCGTCACAGCATCTTGGGTCGCGGTTCAATCGCGCTTCGTTCGATTCGGACGATTCTCACCATCGGCACCCGGCGGGTTGGTATCTCAGCCAGGTGAAATCGGCGTATCTCGCATCAATTCTCGACCGAACTACTTGATAACCGTTAGCACTCCATGATCGGCAGCGGCATCACATTCCGCCGACCGAGGCAGAGGGCGCGATCAGGCCAAGGCTCCGTGCGGAAGACACGGCCTCCGTGCGGCTATGGGCGTCTAGCTTGAGGTAGAGATTGCGCATGTGAGTCTTCACAGTGCTAGTCGAGACGTACAGCTCAGCGGCGATCTCCGGGGCCGACAGGTGTGTCGGCAGGTATCGCAGCAGACGGAGTTCGCTCTTGCTCAGCGGTTCGCGCGCCAGCCCCAGCCCGGCTGTCTGCGGGCCGACCGCGAGGAGGTTGAGGATCTCGGCGATCAGCTGGCCGTGGCCCGTGGCCTGACGCACATGATTCGCGAGCAATCCCGGTACCGGATGCAGCAGGAACCACAGCAGGGCGCGGTCAGCTTCGGCCAGGTCGAGGGCGCGCTCTAGCGCCCGTCGGCTGGCTGCCTGGTCGCCGAGCGCATCACGCGCGGCGGCCTCGAGTAGGAAGCCTTCCGTCAGCCAGGACCGCCAGCCCGCCTGTGCCGAACCGCTCAGCACCGGAGCGAGTGCCGCAGTTGCACCTTGCGGGTCATCGCGCACCAGGCACAGCATCGCGGCAGCAATGCGCATCTCACCCCTGGCACGGCTAGATTCCGGAACGCCAGCGATAAGCTGCTCGGCCCGGTCGAGCTCACCGAGGCGCACTAGCGCAATGGCCAGCCAGGCACGCAGCGGCCGGACGAGCGGATGCTTTCCACCGAGCGGCTCGCCAGCCTCAAACGCTGCCAGAGCTGCACCAGGCTGACCGCGGCCCAGCTCAAGCTGGCCGCGAAGGTACTTGATCCCCATCGCAACGATGGGCCTGTCTTCGGCATCGATAGTGCGCTCGGCGCGCGTCACCCACGCATCTGCCTGATCCAGCCGTCCCTGCCAGGCCAGCGCGGATCCGAATGTCATGTAAGCGAGGCCAGCGAACGGGTCGTCGGTCCAGCCATGCCGCTCCGCCAGCTCAATGGCCTTCCTGCTAGGCCCCGCCGCCAGCGGAATCCGACGCGTCAGGTCGACTTCGCCGCGGTAAATCAGGGCCATGAACTCCAGATAGGGTCGCCCGATCCGGCGGGCGAGCGCCACCGCATGGTCGAGATGCGCCTCAGCCTGATCCGGATAGCCGGTCCACGTCTCGCTGTCGCCGAGGCTGATCAGCGCCAGTGCGCGAAGCTCCGACCCTAGGCTCGGCTGGGCCGCCTCGAGCAAGTCGGCATCGGCAAGCAGGCGCCCGGCCAGCATGCCGCGCGCCCGCTGGTCCCCAGTTTGCTCGACCATGAGCAGCCGCACCACGTCAAGCAGCACGCTGGCCGAGCCTCGATCCGTCGCCGCCTCCGAGGCTGAAGCGCTCTCAGCCAGTGCCAGGTACCGCTCGGCGGCAGCGAGCGATCCCTGCACCAGTTCGTCACCCGCCGCGGCAGCCGCTAGCTCTGCGTCGGTGCTGGCAGCTCCCGCAGGCAGAGCTGACATAAGCGCGTGAACTGTCGCGCCCCGCCCGTCGAGATACAGGCCTAGCCAATGTCCGGCCACGAGGCTGGCAGCCAGTGCCCAATTCGCCGCCGCCACGGAGTGCCTGATCGCCTCTACCGCATGGCCGTTCGCGGCTAGCCATCCGGCCGCCAGCTCGTGCAGGGCGGGGATCTCGTCTGGCTCGGTGTTCCGCAGCTCTAGCTGAAGGAGGTCGGCGAAGAGGTGGTGGTAGCGGAACCAAGACCGTGCAGTGTCGAGCGACACGATGAACGCGTTCGAGCTCTCCAGCGCCTGCAGAACGCGTTCACCTCCAACGCCGCCGGTGAGCAGATCCGCCAGCTCGCCGTTGACCCGCTCGAGGACGCTTGTCCGGAGCATGACCCGTCGGACATCGGGAGCCTGACGTTCGAGAACCTCCGCTAGCAGGTACTCGGTGACGGTCCGCTCAGTGCCGGAGAACTCCGCCGCGAACCGTGCGGGATCGGGGTGCCCGGCCAGGGACAGCGCGGCCAACCGCAGCCCAGCGGCCCATCCCTCAGTGCGCTCATACAGCCCAGTTAGCGCACTGGCGGTCAGATCCAGCCCACCGGCCTCGAATAGCTGCCGTGCCTCCGTCAGGCTGAACCGCAGATCTTCTGGACGGATCTCGGTCAGCCCGCCTTCCAGCCGTAGCCGGTGCAGGCCCAGTCTGACATCGTGCCGGGTGGCCAGGATGATCCGCAGTTGCGGCGGAGCGCGCAGCACCAGGAGTTCTAGCTGCTTGCGCGCTTCCTCAGACCGCAGTTCGTGCAGGTCGTCGATCAACAGCCACAGCCGGTCCTGCAGCGGTGCCAGGTCTGCAAGCAGCCGCTCGACGATGGCCCAGCCATCCAGATCAGGAGATGGCGTCAGTTCTCGTATCTGCCGGGATCCGGCTGAGGTCGATCGCAATGCGGTGAGCACCGAGAGCCAGAAGCGCTGCGGATCGCGCTCGTCCCGCCATACCTGCATGAAGGCCGCGCTGTCGGCCAAGTTCGCGTGATCGATCCACGATTCCAGAAGAACCGTCTTGCCGCTGCCAGCTGGCGCCGAGACAACGGTTACCCGTGCGGACTGCTGCAGCCGCTGCCACAAGCTCGGCCGGGCGACAATTGCCTGACCATGGCTTCCCCTACCGTCTGTCGCAGCCGGTTCTGCCGTTGCCATTGCGGGCTTCGTCTCCTCCGACGGGCCAGTACCACGTACCCCTGCCACCGCCTGAACTGTCCAGTGCAGTTCAGTCGAGGATGTGGTCAGCCAAGCTCCGTTCGAATCCCCCAGCGGCTAGCCTGCTGGGGGCGCTGCTGGGGCGCCCATCCCGACTAGTCCAGTTGCGCGCTGACCTGGGCTGATCCTCGGGCCATCGGACGCTAGATCGCGAAGCCACCGGTCGAACCACGTACGCGTGCGCCGTATTAGGTTGAGCTGGTGATTGCGCTCGGCGAACCTCGGTCTGCCCGATCGCCCAGGCCGCCATGAACCCGCCATGGCTGGCACCGCCGAAGCCAAGCCGGTCCGGGTCCGCGACCCCCTCGGCAATAAGCAGGTCGATCCCGCCGATGATGTCCGATCCGCGCATCGTCTGGTCCCAGGTCGCCAGGTCGCAGCCGATTAGCCAGCGGCACCACCGGGAGGAGTCACGCCTTACCGCGCACCATGGAGCCGCTCGGCTAGCACAGCTCCTGGCTCGGGTTGACCTTGGTCGTCCGCGTTGTCGAGCGCGGGCGGACGCCACTTGCCGTACCGTGCGATTGCGAGCAGCGCGACGCGGTCTGGCGTGAGCGCGACTGCGACGTTGCGGATTGCCACGGCGCCGGCGGCGTGCAGTTGCTGGCCGAATCGCAGCTGCCGGGTCGCAGCCCGCGACATTGCCTGGGTGCGAGCTCGGCGCTGGTGGTCGTAGCGGGCTAGCGCCGTGCCCACGTCGCGGGTGGAGCTGACCGCCGCGGCGAGCACGATTGCGTCTTCGAGGGCCTGCCCCCCGCCTTGGCCGAGGTTGGGTGTCATAGCGTGCGCGGCGTCGCCGAGCAGGACGACGCTGTCCCGGTAATACCTGTCAAGTTTCGGCAGCCAGTAGATGTCGTGGCGGAGTACGGCCTCGGGCGGGGTGTGCGCGAGAACTGTCGGGATTGGCTCGTGCCAGGTCCCGAATCGACGGCGCAGCTCATCGAGTTCCCCGGGGTTGCGTTGGGCTTCGTCGGCGTTCGCCGCGGCATACCAGTATGTGCGTCCGTCGACGAGCGGCATCACTCCGAATTCGGTGCCTCGGCCCCAGCTCAGGCTCATCTCGGTAACTGCGGCCGACGATGGCGTGGTGACCGCGCGCCAGGTGGTCGATCCGGAGTAGACCGGAGCCCGCGCATCGGGCCAGCACTGCGCGCGAACCCAGCTGTGCACCCCGTCAGCACCGACGATCAGGTCCGCCTGCAACACCGCATCGTGGTCCCGGTGCCGGAACCGAACCTCCGCCGGTCCACCATCGGCGCCCGTGCGGATGCCGGTGGTCGCCACGCCGGCGAGAAGGGTCGAGGCCGGCAGCGCGTCGCGCAGGACTTTGTGCAGTTCAGCGCGATGGACGACGACCGAGGTGGTGCCGATCATCGCCTCCAGGTCGGCACCGTGCGCATCGATCCGCGATAGCCACCGGCCCGCCGCGGTGCGCATCCCGAGGGTGAGGAGAGGCTGACCTCTCCCGCGAACCGCGTCACCGAGGCCGATCTCGTCGAGGCAGCGCAGCCCGTTAGACAGCAGCGTGATGCCAGCACCGATCTCGCCGAACCGCGCGGCTCGCTCGAGGACCGTGACCCGCCAGCCGACCCGGCGCAGCGCCACGGCCGCGGTGAGCCCGCCTATCCCGCCGCCCACCACGACCGCCGACCTGCTGCCGTCCATCTTCGAGCTCTTACTCGCCATGATCTCGTCACCTCGCTTGCGGAAGCTGGCGGGTTGGTGCACTACCAAGTGCTCGGGCGATCACCGCCGGCGATCTGGCCGCGTGTCGGTGGCCGGCCCCTGCCTCTCGGTTGACCAGGATCGGAGCTTCTCGGGGTTGCGTACCGCCCAGATGTGGGTGATCCGGTCGGCGGTCACGGTGAACGCCACCACCGTGACGATCGCGCCGGCTTGCTGGACCACAAGCCCTGGCTGGCCGTTGACGTTGCGTTCCAGGATCGTCAGGTCGGATACCTTGTCGGCGATGCCAAGGGCGTATCGCGCGACCTTCTCGCGCCCTTCGATCGGGCGGAGCGCAGCGCTGGCCATACCGCCGCCGTCGGCCGTCATCGTGGCGTCCGGATCGAGCAGCCGGATGAGAGCGTCGATGTCTTTGGCCTCCCATGCCTGCCTGAAATCCCGGACGACGTCGGCCTGGTGCGCCCTCGGACCCGCAGGAGCCCGAGCCGCGTGAATGCGCTGGCGGGCCGAGGACGCCAGCTTGCGGCAAGCCGCTGGGGTCCGGCCGACGATCTCGGCCACGTCGGCGAAGGGGTAGCCGAAGACGTCGTGCAGCACGAATGCGACGCGCTCTGCAGGGGTCATCGATTCGAGCACGACCAGGAACGCCATGCTGACCGACTCGTCGAGGGTTACCCTGTCGGCCGGGTCACCCTCGACAGCTCCTGGCGGATGAGAGATCCACTGCGTGTGATCCGGCAACGGCTCGGGGAGCCAGTCCCCCGCGTAGCGCTCTCGCCGGACCCGGGCCGAGCCGAGCAGGTCCAGGCAGATACGGCCGGTGACCTTCGTCAGCCAGGCGCCGGGCGATTCGATGGCCTGCTGCTGTTGCCGGGTCATGGCATACCACCGCGCGTAGGCCTCCTGCACGGCATCCTCGGCCTCGGCTAGCGTGCCCAGCATCCGGTAGGCGAGGCTGATCAGCGCACGCCGCTCGCTCGTTACTGCGCTCAGGCTCGGGTCGGGCCGACTGTCTCCCGGCAGTGATCGGGTGCCCATGGGCCGCCCTCCGTGGGTCGCATCATGCCATCACCTAGTCCGACGAGACACCGCACCCAAATGTGAGGTCGGCCGGTAGCCGCAGCGAGATTCGGGAACCGTAAAGCTCAGAAACCCGGCGGTCGGCAGGGGGCATTACGCACCTACATACGGCCCGACCCGGCTGGACCCGAGGATCTTCGCCTTGGCGGCGTCGAACTCGTCCTTCGAGAGGATGCCCTTGGCCCGGAGGTCGGCCAGCCCGGACAGCTCATCGACGATGGAAGCTGACCCTGCCGTCCTAGCGGCTGATTCGCGCGATGTCCGGTTTAGTGCCTGATTGATCCGGCGAGAGCGCTCATGCATCTCGCCACCTCTGGCGACGACATAGAGAACGACGCCGATGAGCGGTACGAGTATCACTGCGATGACCCAGGCAGCCTTCGCCAAGCCCGACAGATCGGGGCTCCGGAAGACGTCCATCAGCACCGCCACGACCAGCCAGGCCAACAGCACGAGGCCGACCACCTCGACAGCCGTCAAAAATATGTCCAGCAATGGGTAAGTCGAACTGATCATTGGTGCTCCATTTCTCCGATGTTCTCTAAGCACCATGACAGTCCGGCCGCCGCGGCACCCTAGGGGAACGCCCTAGTCCCAGTCTCGAAGCCCGGACTCGGGTTCCGCTATGCGAGTTGGAGTCCCCTCAGCTGCCGCCGAGACGTGATTCCGAGCTTGCCGAAGATATTGCCGAGGTGGAACTCGACGGCCTTTTTGCTCACGTAGAGCTCGGCCGCCACTTCGGCGTTCGTAAGGCCGCGGCCTACGAGGACCGCGACATCCCGCTCCCGGTCCGTGAGGCTGAACCTTTCCCTGCTCTTGCGGGTGTCCGCTCGGACGCCGCAGCGGTCGAGGTCGGCGGCCAGCCGATCCAGAAACGGAGTAGCCCCGCACGCGGAGAGAATCTGGTGAGCGGCGCGAAGCTGGTCAGTCGCCTGCCGCCGCTCCCCGGTGGCGAGGAGCAGCCTGCCGTACGCCTGCCGGATCAAGGCTTGGTCCAGCACTGGGTCGTCGAGCGTGAACGACTCGACCGACAGGGCGAACAAAGCCAGGGCATCCTCCACCTTGCCGGCCTCGCTGGCAGCCCGCCCACGCAGGCCGGCCAGCCGAGCCTGTACATCGAGACCCCTCATCTCCGCGGCACTCTCGAGCTGCGAGATGAGCACGCCGGCGAGTTCGGCCTCCCCGCAGTTGAGGGCCGCCATCACGAGGGGTGCCCACCAGACGAGCGCGCTCATCATCGTGAGTGACCTTGCGTCGCCTTCGCCCACGAACGGCAGGAAGAGCTGCAGCACGCGCTCGCTGTCACCTCGAGCCCATGCGATGTCGGCCTCCGTAATGATCATGCAGGCGTAGGCCTCGAGCGAATCCGTCTTTTCGAAGCCCTCGCGGGCGGCTTCGAGATGAGCGCTTGCGTCTTCCGTCTGGCCACGCGACGCCAAGACGGAGCTGAGCAAGCAGTGGGCCTGCGGTCCGACCCACGTCTGGCGAACGTCGGATGACAGAGACAGGGCGACGGCCCCGTGCCGGTGAGCGCCGTCCCAGTCACCGACAAGGAAAAGCATCTGGCCAAGATGCAGGTGAGCCCGGGCGAGCTCAGAGGCAATGGGCCCGTGACGGAGGAGTTTGACCGCCGCTCGGAGGTCGGCGATCGTGGCCTCGGCACGCTGTCCGTAGAAATTGAGCAGCCCTCGAAGCACAAGCAGATCGCAATCTTCGACAGCTACGTCATCGGGACGGCTCGGGAGACGATCCGCCAGCAGCGGAACGCTTTTCGTGGCCCCGGCGAAGGCGCCCTGCCCCACGGTCAGGGCAGCCCACGCCAGGTAGTCAGACCGGCGGTCGGGTAGCCCGAGATCGAACGCTCGGCTGGCCAGAGCGTGGCCCTCTTCCATCCGGCCGTGCGTCACGCACAGGTACGCCTTCAAGGCGAGGGATGCCGCGAGAGGAGCCTGGTCGGACTTGGGATCGGCGCCGTCGACGGCTCTCGTCAGCCACCTCTCCGACTCGACGGCATCTCCTTCATCCCACGCGAGCGTGCCGAGCAACTGGTTCCGGAAGGTCGAATCCGGGCAGGCTTCTAGCTGGCCCCTGAGGCTTTCAGCCCGCTCTGTCTCACCGCTCTGCAGGACGAGCGACACCGCTTCCTGGAGGCGATGCTGGCGGACTGACGTCTGGGCGCTCAGGCTGGACGACCACAGCATGTAAGTGGCCGCCGTCCCGAGCTCTCCGTCCGCTGTCTTGCCCGCCGCCGCCCCGTCGAGCTCAGCAGCGAGATCGTCGTCGAAGGTGTCGCTCGCCCGGAAGCGGTGCTCCATGGCCGCACCCTGCTCGACCAGAGCAGCGGCCACACGATGCAGCTCCTGTCGTCGAGTCGGCGACAGGTCTTCGTAGACGGCTGTCGAGTACAGGGGATGGACGAACTCGACAGGCGTGCCGGGCTCTCCCGGCGCAGCCGTGACGAACCCGCTCTTGATGAGCTCTTCCAGCGCCTGTGACGGCGAGTCCAGGGCGGCTACCGCGGCGACCATGGGAAGCGGCGTGCGCTGCCGCAACACCGCGAGTGCGGATCCGAGCGCTCTCGCGTCGGCAGAAAGCTGCGCCATCCTGGCTACCGTCGTCAGGGCCAGTGAGGTGGGCGCGGGCAAGTCATCCGCACGCCCCGCCAGCTGCGCTGGGGTGAGCTCGCTGAGGAGCGTGCGCAGGTAGAGCGGGTGGCCTGCGGTGTGGCGATGCAGCCGCTCGGCACCCCGTCGGTTCAGCGGGATGTGCAGGGCCGCGGCCAGCTGCACGACGTCATCCAAGCTCAGCGCGGTCAGGCGGATCCGGCAGCCGCGTTCGTCGCCTAGGACAAAGCGCTCCCAGGCGGCGTTCCTGACTGCGTCCGGCCGGGTGGTCGCGATCACCAGCACCCGGTCCTCCCTGAGCCGCCGGGCCGCCAGCAGGAGCGCGTCTTGAGAAGCGGGGTCGGCCCAGTGCAGATCCTCGATCACCAGCGCCACGGGTCCCAGATCCTGCTGCTCGGCGAGGTGATCGATGAGCTTCATGCCGGCGGCGAAAGGCCCGTCAGTGGTCGGCACTCCTAGCTGGCCGAGCAGGTAGAGGGTGGCGTCGGCGGCCAGCTCCTCCGCCTCCGCACGGATAATCACGAAGCCATCGCAGGACTGCCGCAGGAAGTGGCGCACCAGCTCGGTCTTGCCGTAGCCGGCGTCTCCCTCGATCAGGACGACCTGGGCCCGGCCTTCTCGAACATCAGAAGCACGGGAATGCAGCGCCGAAAGCTCGTCGGCTCGTCCCACGATCGGGTGTCCCCGCAAGCCTGAGCCGTCCATCCGATCAGCCACCCCGTCTTGTCAGTCAAGGTCATCGTAGCGAGCGTGACAACTGGCGTGATACCTCCGCTTTAGTCCCTTGCGCACTCGGCGAGGCGGCCGGGCCTTACCGGGGCAACCAGGGAAGTGCGTGGAATGCCGCCCAAAGGCAGACCTTGCCGCTTCCAGACGGGCTCACCTAGATTGGCCATGGGGCAATATACGGGGGGACGTCATGTTAGTTAAAAGATCATTTTCGGCACTCTGGATCCGCGGGCTTGCCACCAGAAGGCTGGCAGCACTTCTGGCGGCTGCCACCGCCCTGCTCTCTGTCGGCCTTGCCTCGCCCAGCGCGCTGGCGGCCAGCGCGGGCCCGCGGGCAACCCCGCCGCTGATCGGGATTCGGGTTGGGAACAACCCCGACAATCCCTCCGCCCAGAAGGCGCTGGTCAAGAACGGCAGCCTGACCGCGAACTGGAACGACGAGCTCAGCGGCGCACAGCAGATCGCCGTGGCCAGCGACGCCAAGAACGGCCCGCTGATCGCGGTGCAGACCGCGGGCGGCGCGCTGAAGGTCAAGGAGGGCAGCCTGACGGCGAACTGGAACACCGAGTGGTCCGGTGTGGAGTTCGGGCAAACGTTCGGCGTCGCGAGCGACACTGCTCATGGCCCGCTGATTGGGATCGTCGCCGACGGCGGTGAGGCGATGGTCAAGGAAGGCAGCCTGACCGCGAACTGGAACCACGAGCTCAGCGACACGGAGGGGATCGCGGTGGCCAGCGATCCCCGCAACGGCCCGCTGATCGCGGTGCTGCACGGTAGCAACGACGTGCTGATGGTCAAGGAAGGCAGCCTGACCGCCAACTGGAACAACGAGATCGGCGACGTCGCGGAGTTCTCCGTCGCCAGCGACGCCAAGCACGGTCCGCTAATCGCCGCGCTGACCGACAGCGGCGATGTGATGGTCAAGGAAGGCAGCCTGACCGCCAACTGGAACAAGGAGATCAGCGGCGCCGATGACGTCGTGGTGGCCAGCGACGCCAGCAACGGGCCGCTCATCGCGGTGCTGACCGACAGCGGCGAGCTGATGGTCAAGGAAGGCAGCCTGACGGCCAAATGGCACGACGAGCTCAGCGATGTGCAGTGGATCGCCGTGGCTAGCGACCCGGTGAAGGGCCCGCTGATCGCGGCGGTGACCTATGACGGCGAAGCGATGGTTAAAGAGGGCAGCCTGACGGCCAAGTGGAACGACGAGCACGACGACGCATTCGAAATATCGGTCGCCGGCTAGAGGAACGCGCCTGCCGGTAAGGGAAGAAAACAGCCGCCTGCATCGCGCAGCCGGATCGTTGACCGACGGGGGGATCACCGTCATGTCCAGAACACACTTGCCCGCCCAGTCGACCCCGAGGCCGCGGGGCCGCAGGCGTATGACGCCAATCATGGTGGCAGCCGTCGCCGCGCTCGCCGCGGGCTTAGCCGCGCCTGGCGCGCTAGCGGCTGAGGCCGGCGGGAGCGCAACCCCGCCGCTCATCGGGGTCCTGTTCTCGAGCCAGGGCAACAACCTGAACGCGCTTGTCAAGGAGGGCAGCCTGACGGCGAACTGGAATGACGAGCGCAACGGTGTGCAGTGGATCGCAGTTGCCAGCGACCCGAAGAACGGCCCGCTGATCGCGGTACTGACCGACAGCGGCGAGCTACTGGTTAAGGAGGGCAGCCTGACCGCCAACTGGAACCACGAACTCAGCAACGTGCAGCAGGTCGCGGTGGCCAGTGACACCAAGCACGGCCCGCTGATCGCGGCGCTGACCGACAGCGGCGAGCTTATGGTCAAGGAAGGCAGCCTGACCGCCAACTGGAACCACGAACTCAGCAACGTCGGGGGCGGGGTCGCGGTGGCTAGTGACGCCCGGAGTGGCCCGCTGATCGCGGCGCTGACCGACAGCGGCGAGCTTATGGTC
>JASHTT010000296.1 GCA_030040415.1 Streptosporangiaceae bacterium
GCAGCCGTCGCGCCCGCGGGCGAAGCACTCCCCGCGATCGCGAGGCCCACAGGCATCAGAGTGGTGACCGCCGCTATCAGGATCTTCCTGCTGATCATGTGCCCCCCTGGTACAAGATTGGTGAAGTCGAGCCTAAGCGTCTCGCACCGCCCGGCGGGCTTCTTCACCGACGACTGTCAGCTTTTGCCAGTGACAGCAGACGGCGGATCCGCGTCCAGGTCGGCGTCGGCTAGGAGGCGAGTACCGGCAGCGGGGTCGCGCAGCAGGGCAGCGACCAGATGGCGAGCCGACCATCGACCCGAGGCCCAGGCCAGTCCGTTCGCCAGCCCGCCGGTCCCGGCCGCGTGCACGACGCCGGCCGTGTAGCGCCAGGGCACTTCGATGCCGTCTACGACGAGGCGCTCATGGGAGTAATACGTCGCTGGCGCATCTGGCAGCACCGCGCGCACGATTGCCGGCACCGCAGCGCGCTGCGGTGCCGAGTCGACCTGGCCGGCTACCTCCTCCGATGCCAACGGAAGGTCCAGCAAGTCCGCGAGCCTGGGCGCCAGGTAGTACGGCGCCAGCACCAGCGGGTGACCAGCCACCAGCGGCCATAGGTCAGGCGTGTCCAGGACCAGGACTTCGGCAGCATCAGCGACGAGAACCTCGTTCCCTCGTATGGCGCGTACCTGAACCGGCGGCTCGACGTCAGCGACTGCGGACAGGGCGATCCACAACGCCCGCAGCTGCGCCCGCGTGACCGGCCGCGCAGGGTCAGCCAGCCGCGTGAGCACCTCGTCCGCGCCGCCGGGCTCAGCAAGCAATTCTGCGAGCGAGGCGCGCACGCCAAGCGCGCGGGCGAACTCCGCGTCCGAAGGCAGTTCTGCATCGTCATAGAGGCCTGTGAGCAGCGGATCAGCTTGGGCGGCACGAATTTCGCCAGGCCTGCGCCCGCCGAGGACCGGATGACTGCGCAGCCACCAGCTGGTGTATGACGGCACGTCCGCGTAGCGGCCGTCGGCGAGCAGCACCCTGGTTGGCTCGACAAGCGCGGCCCGCAAGGACGGTGCTGCCAGCAGCTCCAGTGCCAGCGGCCAGCGCTCAGGGTCGACGAGCTCAAGGTCGCGGACGGCCAGCAGCTCTGGCGCTACCAGTGGCGCGCCGGGCGCCAGCCTGGCACGCACTTCGGCGGCCCACTCGGCGGCGCCGTCAAGGTCGAGGTCGGGGGCGTCAACGACGATGTCCTCGGCAACCAGGAGGCTGAACGACGACAGTACGCCGACTGCCTGAAGCGTCTCCGCACCGTAACGCTCCAGCATCGCCGGGCTGACAGTACCGAACGGGGAGTCTGAGCCGACCACCTCAGCCAGTGGGCTGCCAGGCAGCAGAAGCTCATCTGCCGGGAACCACCCTCCATCGGCGTCGGGCAGCGCGAGGTCGGCGAGCCAGGGGTAGTCGCCAGGCCGCAGGTGCGCTGCTGCCACGAGGCTGAGTACGGCATCGGCGATCGGCGCCGGATCCTCTTCGTCGTAGGACGCTTCGACTGCCGCGCGCGTTGCCGGATCGGCAAGGACACCCCGTGGCGTGGCCTCGACCGCACCCAGCCGCGCGAGCAGCGGGTGCACCGCGGCAGGGTGAACGACCCGGAAGCCGAGTGCCGTCAGGGATTGTGCGTGGTCCAGTCCCGGGCCGGGCAGCAGCAGCCCGCGAGGGCCCCGTACCAGCCGGCCGTCTGCCAGCGGTACCGGCAGCGCTCCGAGTTCACCTAGCTCAGCTTGTTCTGCGGCGGCCAGCACCTGATACAGGTCACGCCACCACGCAGGATCACGGTCGAGGGAGGCCAGCATGTCAGCGAGCTCGGCCAGCCGCAGCCGCCGGACCCCGAGGACCGCGAGGGCCGGATGCCGGGCCGGAGCGGCGATCAGGTCTGGCAGCACCGGCGCGATGCTCTCGGTCAGCAGTGGCATGCTCGCGTCCAGGACCACCGCATCGCGCGGCCGGACGCGCCGGCCAGTCAGCTCGGCTGCCGGGAGGAACGCCGTGTCGGGCAGCCGCCGCAGGATCCTGTCGCGCAACTGTGCGTCTAGCTCGCCCTGCGCGACCCGAGACGGGACCAGGTCGAGCAGGCTGACTCCGGGCACAAGGCTGGGCAGCAGCCCGGCGTAAACCTCGGCGGCCTGGTCGAGCAGGAAATCGGTGAGCGGGCCCGGCGCAACGTGACGGCGGTCGGGACTGAGCGGGAACGAGGCGATCAGCAGCGCCGCCAGCCCGAGCGGTTCGTCGGTAGGTGTCGGCGCGTGGACGACGGCGCTGACCCCGGCAGGCAAACTGCCGGTGGGTAGATCGCCCTCGTCACTGTCGGCCGCGACAGGCACGGCCCAGCGCAGCGACCAGTACGGACGCGCCCTCTCCTCGGCCGGCCGGTCGGCAAGCAGCCGCTGGTCCGTTCGGCCCTCGGTACCCGAGGTCCGCCATCTGCTGCCGGCACCATCGACGGTGATGGTGACGCCCTCGCCGTCATGCGTGGCGGTGAGCAGCCGGGTCGTGCCATTGACCGCTATCTCGACGCTGGCGAGAGCGGGCAGGGCGAGCATGATCGCGGGTCCGGTCTCCGCGAGCAGCCGCTCAACGAGCAAGATGGCCGCTTCGTCCCGCAGCGGCAGCGCCACCGCTGTCGCAAAGCCCTCGGGCGGAGCGCCCGTCGCGGCAAACGGCAGACGCAGCACGGGAAGCTGACCTGACCGGCGGTCGAGTTCGGCGGCCACGCCGGGTATGTCCCGGACGAGTTCGCCAGCTGCGGCGCGCGACCACGCGACGGCGCCGGTCAGCGATGCGATCTGCGGTTCGTCGCTCACCGCCGCGGCAGCGGCGAAGCCTACGCCGAACCTGCCGACAATGGCCTGGCGTGCGTCCGCGGCCACGGCCGGCTCTCGCTTACTGGACGCGCGCAGGGTGGACAGCGCCGCCACGCCTGCCGCGTCGAGTGGCGCGCCCGTATTGGCCGCCACGAGAGTCCCGTCATGAAGCACCAGCCGGAGTCGGCCTGGCACACCCGCGCGGACCGCGGCATCCGCTGCGTTCTGGGCCAGTTCCACGATGACCCGG
>JASHTT010000297.1 GCA_030040415.1 Streptosporangiaceae bacterium
ACGAGGTGCACAGGTTCAACAAGGCACAGCAGGACGCGCTGCTGCCCGCGGTGGAGAATCGCTGGGTCTCGTTCATCGGCGCGACGACGGAGAACCCGTTCTTCTCGGTGGTCGGGCCGCTGCTGTCCCGGTCGCTGCTGCTGACGCTGCGGCCGCTCAGTGACGACGACGTCCGCCGGGTGATCGACCGCGCGGTGACGGACGAGCGCGGGCTGGCTGGCGCGGTCACCTTGGCGGACGGGGTGAGCGACCAGCTGGTCAGGCTGGCGGGCGGGGACGCCCGGCGGGCGCTGACCTACCTCGAGGCGGCGGCCCTTGGCCTGGCGGCGGGCGGCGAGATCACCGTCGACCTGCTGGAGCGCGCCGTGGACCGCGCCATGGTCCGCTACGACCGCGAAGGCGACCAGCACTACGACGTGATCAGCGCGTTCATCAAGAGCATGCGCGGTAGTGACGCCGACGCCGCACTGCATTACCTGGCCAGGATGATCGAGGCCGGTGAGGATCCCCGGTACATCGCGCGGCGATTGATAGTGCACGCCAGCGAGGACGTCGGGATGGCCGACCCCACCGCCCTGCAGGCAGCGGTGGCAGCGGCGCAAGCCGTCGAGTTCGTCGGGCTGCCCGAGGCCCAGCTGAACCTGGCCCAGGCGGTCATCCACATCAGCCTGGCGCCGAAGTCCAACGCTGTCGCGACGGCGATCCACGCGGCCCGTTCCGACGTGCAGCAGGGCCTGGCCGGACCGGTGCCCCGGCACCTGCGGGATGCCAGCTACCGCGGCGCCGCCCGGCTCGGGCACGGCAAGGGTTACGTGTACCCGCACGACGACCCGGCGGGCGTGGTCGAGCAGCAGTACGCGCCGGACGCCCTGGCCGGCAAGCGCTACTACCTGCCGTCGGCGCACGGCGCCGAGGCGCGGGTGGCCGAGCGCTCAGAGCGCATTCGCGAGGTACTCGGCCGAGTGCCGCAGGAGCATGCGGACTAGGAACGGGCAGGCCCGGGCGGCTCTGCTGGCACCAGGACCGCCCCCTGCTAGCTGCCCTTGAGGTGCACGAACGCGTCCCCGGCCAGGTCGCTCATCAGCGCGACGCCGTTAGCACGGGTGACGTCCTTGTCCAGGCTCAGGTCCGGGCTTGGCTTGCCGAGGTGGGTGACCAGCGCCACGCCGGCATGGAACATTGCCTTGCTCAGGCCCTTCAGTGCCGCGCTTGGTGCCGGGACCTGCCCGGTGTACGGCGGCACCGGCCGCGGATTGACCTGTGGCCACCCGTCAGGGTCGCGCGGGGTGTCCAGCGAGAACACCGGTGACAGGTCGGCCGCTACCGCATCCCGGCCGGTCAGCGGTGGGCCCAGGTTCCACCGCCTGCGCAGGGTCGCGATGACGGATGTGTTGCGGTACTCGTCGGTGACCACCGTCTGCGCCGGGATCCACGGGGATATGGCGATGGCCGGTATCCGCACCCCCGACCGCTCGAAGCCGAAGCCCATCTGGCCGAGTGCGCCGCCCGTCTGCGGAGCCGGCGCCACCGGGGGAGGAACGTGGTCGTAGGTGCCGCCGTGCTCGTCGAATGTGACGAGGAACAAGGTGTTCCAGACATTCGACCCGGTGTCTGATCTAGCCGTCCGGATGGCGTTGTAGATCTTCGCCAGCAGCGCCTCGCCGCCGAGCATGGACGACGGCGGGTCGATCGGCGTGTCGGGGAACAGCGCATCGAACGCCGGGTGCATGTCGTTATGCCCGTAGAGCAGGTTCGGCTCGATGAAGGAGTATGTCGGCAGCGTGCCGTCAGCACAGTCCTGCAGGAACTGATCGGTCGTGACGAACTTGGTCCGGAAGTCCTTCCACAGCCGCGGCGCGTGGATGATGCCGGTCAGGGACATGTGGCTGGGCGGGTCGCAATAAACGCGCCAGCTCAGTCCCTGCTGATCGAGGCGCTCGAAGATCGTCTCGGCCGTGTTGTGCACGGGGAACGACTCCGGCGGGCCAAGGTTGACCAGAAAACCGGACGACGTCCCGGCGTGGAAGAACGACCGGTTGGCGAATGTCTGCGTCGGGACCTCGCAGAACCAGTGGTCGAAGGTCGCGAACCCGCGGGCCAGCGCCGAGGTCACCGGCAGCTGGTCCGGCGTGTAGCCCGTCATGATCTGGGCGTATTCGGCGTAGCTTGGCTCCTTGCCCATCTCGGCGGTGAACGAGCTGATGTAATCAGCGACGAACCCGTCCATCGTCGGCTGGAGCAGCAAATCCGCGGGCGCGTTGTACGGGGCGGTCATTCTCTCGGCGAGAATGCCGCGGTTCGTCTGCGGGTCGATGGTCCCGTAGAGCTGGGTGTTGACGTGCTGGTGTTCCTCGCCGGGGTCTGGGTTCGGCGTGTTCATGTTCGGCGCGACGCCATAGGGCACCACTGAGCCGTCGGGGCCCTTGTCGGTTACCCAGTCCGGGATCGGGTTGCTGAGGTCCTTGCCGACAACGCCCTCGAAGGACGGCACTTCGCCGGGCTCGTAGAGTCGGCCGAGCAGGTTGTCGAACGAGCGGTTCTCGAACATCAGGACCACGACGTGGTCTAGCGCGTTACTTCGATCCTGACTCGGCATAAGCGGATCACTCCACCGGCGACTCTGCGGTGCACAAATGTCCCGACCCAGGCTAGCGACCGGGCGGCCGACAGCGCGCGCAGCCCATTACAGGTATCGGTGAGAACGCAGAATCGCTGGTCGCCCAGCCATCTCGCGTTCTCGGGTCGCGGCGGCAGCCGCCCGCTCAGAGTGCATCCGCCGAGGGCTCGGGCGTGAGCCCGAGCCCCTCGAAACTACTGAAGTTCGGAGATGATCCACTCGACCATGACCGCCAGCAGGCAGCAGGTACCGGTGAGAAGCAGTGCGACACGCGCTTCCTTACCCATGAGGTCCCCCCGATCGGACTAATTGACTCACGATTGGTGCCCGACAGGCTGCGCAGCAAACGTGCGGACCCTCACCGTCAGGCCCGTCCGTCCGCCCGAGCACGGCTGCCGCGCTGCGCTGATCTGCGGCCGCCCGCCTGTCCCCGCGGCGTCCGCGATAAGGTCGGGCGCAGGCCCAAGCGCGAAGCGAGGTGCATCGATGCACGCGGGACAACTGGCGGCGCTGATCGCCGCCGGTGCGTTCGCGGTACTTGCATGCGTGGCGGTGTTCGTCCTGCTGCGGCTCGCGCGGCTCGCCTCCGCGGTTACCGGCCTCGTCACCCGGTACTCCGACCGCGCAGACAAGCTGATCGAGCAGGCGCAGGCGGCCGTCGACCGCACGAACGAACAGCTTGCCAGGACCGACGCCATCACTGCGAGCATGGACGAGGTCACCTCGAACATGGCCGAGCTGTCCGGGCATGTGGCCGCGCTCGCCGGCGTCGCGAGAGGGCTGTCTAATGCGGTGGCTGCGCCGCTGACAGGAGCAGCTTCGCTGGTCTACGGCGTGCGGCGGGCGGTGCTCGTGCGCCGGTCGCTCGAGGTCACCGCGTCGGCCGGGACGGCGGAGCAGGCCGCGATCTCGGGCCCGGTGCTTGCGGGGCATTCGGCCCCTGGCGGCAGCCGGGCAAGGCGGTCCCGGTGATCCGCCGCGGCTTCTGGCTCGCTGCGGGCGCCGTGGTCGGGATAGCCGGATACCGGCGCGCGACCAGGCTGGCCCGCGAGCTGACGGGGCGGTCGGCCGCGGGTGCGCGGGCTGCGGTCCGGCAGCCGTCCGGACACCCGCAGAGCGCTACCGCCCGGATCTCGTCAGCGGCCGGGTTCGTCCGTGACGTTCGCGTCGGCATGACCGAGTACCGAGACCTGCACGTAGCCCGTAGTCTCGGAAGTCAGGGCGACAGCGCGGCTGCCGACGGCCAGCGGGCCGGCCGCAGCGCCTGATCTGTCAGTTATCCCGTAGCAGGCCGGGACGGCAGCTCAAGCCACCGGCCGGCACCAGACCAAGTGGAGGATGGCCGTCAT
Organism: Streptosporangiaceae bacterium; assembly: GCA_030040415.1. Classification (GTDB taxonomy): domain Bacteria; phylum Actinomycetota; class Actinomycetes; order Streptosporangiales; family Streptosporangiaceae; genus JAJYUU01. The sequence continues at coordinate 3,967 of JASHTT010000297.1, forward strand.
GGAGTCGGCAGAGATAGTCCGCCGTTTCCTCAGCTACTTCGAGCAGCGGGGCCACACGGTCGTCCCGTCAGCGAGCCTGGTAGCCGATGACCCCACCCTGCTGTTGGTGAACGCGGGGATGCAGCCGTTCAAGCCCTACTTCCTCGGCCAGCAGGCGCCGCCCTTCCGGCGGGCCACGACGTGCCAGAAGTGCGTGCGGACGCCGGACATCGAGGAGGTCGGCAAGACCACCAGGCACGGCACGTTCTTCCAGATGCTCGGCAACTTCTCGTTCGGCGACTACTTCAAGGAGCAGGCGATCCCGTTCGCATGGGAACTGCTCACCAAGCCGGAGCGGGACGGCGGCTTCGGCTTCCCGGAAAGCCGGTTGTGGGTCACGGTCCTGGCGGATGACGACGAGGCGGCCAAGATCTGGCACGACGTCGTCGGGGTGCCAGATCAGCGGATCCAGCGCCGCGGCCTTGCCGACAACTACTGGCACATGGGCGTGCCGGGTCCGGGCGGCCCATGCTCGGAGATTTACTACGACCGCGGGCCCGAGTACGGCCGGGAGGGCGGGCCGGTCGTCGACGAAGACCGCTATCTCGAGGTATGGAACCTCGTCTTCATGCAGTACCAGCTCGGCACCGTGCGCTCCAAGGTGGACTTCGATGTGGTCGGCGACCTGCCGTCGCGCAACATCGACACGGGCATGGGCATGGAGCGGATGGCCGCGCTGCTGCAAGGTGTGGACAACATCTACGAGATCGACACCATGTGGAAGGTGCTCGAGCGCGCGGCCGAACTTACCGAGCAGAGCTATGGCACCGACCACGACACCGATGTCGCGCTGCGGGTCGTGACCGACCACGTGCGCACGGCGGTCATGCTCGTGGCCGATGGCGTGATCCCGTCCAACGAGGGTCGTGGTTACGTGCTGCGCCGGATCCTGCGGCGGAGCATCCAGAAGCTCCGGTTGCTGTCCGGAGCACAGCGCGGTGGCCGGGGCGGCGCGGACGACCGGTTCCTGCACGAGCTGTCGTCGGTGGCCATCGAAGCGCTCGGCGCGCAGTACGCGGAGCTGATCAGGGACGCCCCGAACATCCACACCGTCATCGACGCCGAGGAGGCCGCGTTCCTGTCGACGCTGCGCACCGGCAGCGCGATCTTCGACGCCGCGGTCGAAGAGACCAGGCGGCAGGGCAGCGCGACGATCCGCGGCGACCAGGCGTTCCAGTTGCACGACACCTACGGCTTCCCGATCGACCTCACCCTCGAGATGGCCGCCGATCAGGGCCTCGAGGTTGACGAGGGGGAGTTCCGCAGGCTGATGGCGCAGCAGCGGCAGCGCGCCAAGGCCGACGCGGCGGAGAAGAAAACCAGGAACGCCGACATCTCGGTGTTCGCGCACGTGCTGGAGCGCTCCGGGCCCGTCAGCTTCACCGGCTATCAGGAGATCGCCGGGGACGCGACAGTGGTCGGGCTGATCGTGGCCGGCACCGCGGCTCCGTCGGCTGGCGCCGGCACCGCCGTCGAAGTGGTGCTCGACCGCACCCCGTTCTACGCGGAAGGCGGCGGCCAACTCGCCGACGCCGGCCTCATCACGGCCCTCGGCAGCGGCGCCGGAGACGGCGCGCGCATCGAGGTGACCGACGTGCAGGCGCCCGTTCCCGGTCTTATCGTGCACCGCGGCACCGTGACCGGCGGCGAGGTGGTGGTCGGCGACGCTGTGCACGCGGAGATCGACACCGAACGCCGGCGTGCGATCTCGCGCTCGCACACGGCGACCCACCTGGTGCACCGCGCGATCCGGGGGGCGCTCGGCGATTCTGCCGCCCAGGCCGGGTCGGAGAACGCACCAGGCAGGTTCAGGTTTGACTTCACCGCGCTCGGCTCGGTGCCTGCATCGGTGCTCGCCGCGGCCGAGGATGAGGTCAACCAGGTGCTGGTCAGCGACCTGGAGGTGCGGGCCTTTCATACCTCGATCGACGAGGCCAGGTCCATGGGCGCGCTGGCGCTGTTCGGTGAGAAGTACGGCGAGCGGGTCCGGGTGGTCGAGGTCGGTGAGTACTCGCGCGAGCTATGCGGAGGCACGCATGTTGCGCGGTCCGGCAACCTCGGCCTGATCAAGATTCTCAGTGAGTCCTCCATCGGCTCGGGCGTGCGCAGACTGGAGGCCCTGGTCGGCATCGACGCGTTCCGCTACCTGGCCAGGGAGAGCGTGCTGGTCAGCCAGTTGTCCGAGCAGCTCAAGGCGCGCCGGGAAGAACTGCCCGAGCGGATCTCCGGCATCGTCGGCAGGCTGCGCGACGCCGAGCGCGACCTGGACCGGCTCAGGTCAGCCGAACTGCTCGGCGGCGCGGCGGGACTGGTCGCCGGTGCTGAGGATGTGCGCGGGGCCGGATTCGTGGCGCACCGGGCGCCCGATGGCATCGCAGCGGACGGGATACGCAAGATGGCGCAGGACGTCCGCGGTCGAATGCCGGCCGACCGCCCGGGCGTGGTC